>CAMWUD010000023.1 GCA_947177365.1 uncultured Porphyromonadaceae bacterium
AGATTAAAACTAACTCCGGTGCCAAAAAGAGGTTCGCCCTTACCGGATCAGGAAAGATCAAAAGAAAACATGCGTTCAAGAGCCACATCTTGACCAAGAAGACCAAAAAGCAGAAACGTAACCTCACTCACTTCGGCCTCGTAGCAAAGGTTGACGAAGGTAACGTAAAGTCGCTCCTCGCCCTCAAGTAAGCTTAAGAGTCTTTCAACACACGTACGTTTTTAATTCGTGTCTTTTTAATTCTTTTATTAACCGACTGTACAGCCTTAAGAGCCGCAAATGTAGCGGACGCTGACAATCAAAATCTTTAAAGAAATGCCAAGATCAGTAAATCACGTGGCTTCACGTGCACGCAGAAAGAAAATCCTGAAACTCACCCGCGGTTACTTCGGATGCCGTCGTAACGTATGGACCGTTGCCAAGAACACCTGGGAAAAAGGTCTTACCTACGCTTACCGCGACCGCAAGGATAAAAAGCGCAACTTCCGCGCGCTCTGGATTCAGCGTATCAACGCTGCGGCACGCCTCGAAGACCTCTCTTACAGCAAGCTCATGGGCTTGATCCACAAGAGCGGTATCGAAATCAACCGCAAGGTCCTCGCCGACCTCGCTCTCAACAATCCCGCCGCTTTCAAGGCCATCGTTGAGAAAGTAAAGAACGCATGAGAATTGCGTAATCGGGGCGGACTTGCGCAGACTTTTGAATAAGACGCCGCGATACCAGATACCGTGCCGACCGACTTTGTCGGTCGGCACTCTTTTTTTGCTTTACCGTCATATACATTCATGACATGATAATAAATACCGCACGTTTCTTGACTTCGAGTCCGACAGTCGGCAAGTGTCCGGATACCGACAAGCACGAGTATGCCTTCATTGGCCGCTCGAATGTGGGAAAGTCATCGCTTATCAATATGCTCACAGGGCGGAAAGATCTGGCCATGACCTCCTCCACACCCGGAAAGACGATGCTGATAAACCATTTTGTCGTTAACGACCAATGGCACATTGTAGATTTGCCCGGCTATGGCTACGCGCGCAGAAGCAAGGCCGACCGTGAAAAACTCGAAAAGATGATCAAGGGCTATATAACAGGGCGCAGGCAGATGACAAATCTGTTTCTGCTTATCGATTCGCGTCATAAGCCGCAGCAGATCGACCTTGATTTTATGGAATGGCTCGGGGAGAACGGAGTGCCGTTTTCAATAGTCTTTACCAAGCTGGACAAGCTATCACCCAATGCCGGCAAGAAGCTGACCTCGGACTACTGTGCCGCTTTGCTTGAGCGCTGGGAGGAACTACCCCCGGTATTCCGTACGAGTTCGGCCGACCGGCGCGGGCGCGATGCCATACTCAATTACATCGAGGAGATGAACAAGCTTCCTATAGGGTAGAACGGCCTCGTCAGATATTTCAGGGTTTATAGCCCGACTCGCGCAGACTCGACTCTCCGTTATAAAATTCAGGGGACAGCAGCTGCCGGAGCGATACTTCAGGATGCTTTCTGATATATGAATCCACAATCCGGTAGCCGATGTACCGGCCGGTACGGCCTGGTGAAGCAGGGCTTATAAGATCGGTGCTCGGGGCTGGGAGCATAATGCGGTCGATCTTGAATCCGGATGTCTCGTAAAGTAGTTTTCCGCTTACGACAGTGCGCCAGATGTTGCCTTCGTTCTCGCTGAGCCATTGCAGCTGGTCGGCAGTCATGCCAAGAGCCTGCGCCAGAGAGGCGTTCTCTACCACTTGCATCTTTGCCGCAGTCAGCGCTCCGTCGTAGAGCATATGATTGAGCAGCGAGGGGGATTCGCCGCCTTCAAAGGGGTAGGCATTTGCCAGAAGCGATTCCGCCATGTCGTAAGGCAGCTGTTGCGGAGTCTTGTTGACAACTCTGTATGTCGGCATGCCGGCGTAACCTTCATAGTCTGT
This sequence comes from uncultured Porphyromonadaceae bacterium, assembly GCA_947177365.1. Classification (GTDB taxonomy): domain Bacteria; phylum Bacteroidota; class Bacteroidia; order Bacteroidales; family Muribaculaceae; genus CAG-873. The sequence continues at coordinate 1,930 of CAMWUD010000023.1, forward strand.
GCCAAGATAATGGTTCAGGGCTATCAGCATGGTGGAGTCGACGAATACTATAGACTGCGGCCGGCCCCATACGACGGCGGCATATCGGTTTATGTTCAGTTGCAGTCCGCGCGTTTCCGCCGCACCGGTTATATGTCCGAGCTGAAGTTCCAGAGAGTCAAGCGAAGGATAAACCCTGCGTACGTCGGGAGTAAAGACTTCCACCGGTTTCGACTCGGAAATCTTCAGCAATATGGAGTCTCCGGTCTGGTCGCACTCAAGCACTGCCATATAGTCGTGCAGTAGCCTGGCATCACCGGAGAGTAGCGAAATCCGTTCGGCCGAATCAAGCGAGGCATATCCGGCAATATCCTCATACAGAGGTGTGATGTGCTGTGGAGGATACGACTCTTTGTTGCCGGAGCATGCAGCAAGAGACAACATGGCACCGAGTGCGGTAAGAAAAAAAGCGGAATTTTTCATAAATCAGTGGATTATATGCAAAGTTACAAAAAAAACAGGCAAACTTCGCATGCGTGTCGGTAAAAACTGCCTGCCGCTAATCCAAACAGTCGCTAAAACTGTTCTAATTTGCGTGAAGAATGATAAAATCACCTTCTAGAATACCTCAGTTTGGCTGAATTTTTGTAATTTCGCATAAAATTTCAACGCATGAGAAATCCTGCGGCATATTCTATTATATGACAAGATTCATCACATCGGCAATTGCTGCCCGGGGCAAAGCTCTGGCTTTGGTGCTGTTTATGTCGCTGGCATGTCAGGTCGGCGCCAGAGATTTTACGCTTGTGCTTGATCCCGGACACGGCGGTCAGGACACAGGAGCGCCCGGCAGACTTACAAATGAGAAGACTGTAGTGCTTGATGTAGGCAAGCGGCTGAAGAAACTGATAGAAAAAGAGCATCCCGAAGTAAAGGTGATAATGACCCGCGACAGCGATGTGTTCATTCCGCTGAAAGGGCGCGCCGCAATAGCCAACAAGGCCGATGCCGATTTGTTTATATCGATTCACTGTGATGCCGTCGGCGACAAGAAACGGGCACGTACCGTGGCCGGCTCGACAGTCTATGTCCTCGGTCCGACGAAAACTGATGCCAACCTCGAAGTGGTGAAGCGCGAAAATTCGGTAATCGAACTTGAGGACGGCTATATGGAGACTTACAAGGATGTGGAAGCGCTGACAGCCGAGCAGCTGATAATGCTTGAGCTTAACCAGAATCTCTCCGGAAGTGTGGATTTCGCGCAGATGGCCTCCGATGAGCTTCATACTACGGCAGGCAGGACAAGCCGGGGCGACAAGAGTGTGATGCCATGCGGATTCTATGTGCTTGTCTATACAAAGATGCCGTCGGTTCTTGTCGAGCTTGACTTCATCTGCAATCCGACCGTGGAGAAATTTCTTCACAGCGACTCCGGTAAGGACAAGTGTGCAAGGGCTCTTGCCAATGCCTTTTCAACCTATTATAAGGCCTCCGGCTCGAAGGACTATGCCGGAAATTCAGAACGAGAGAGTGTAGGCAGCGGCAACGGACAGAAAAAAACGTCTTCTTCCGGCACTGGAAGCACCGGAAACAGCTCTCGTAACGGAAAGAAAAAATCATCGAAAAGAAAGTAATATTCACGCGCCGGTGTATCCGGCTCTAACAATTGGTATATGAAGAAAATATTTCGCAAAGAAGTGATAATCGGTCTGTTGGTGCTCGTATCAATGGCTATACTGATTATAGGCATCGACTTCCTGAAAGGCGTCAACGTATTCAAGGCCGCCAACTATTACTATGCCACATACGACAATGTCGCAGGTCTGGCAGTGTCGGCGCCTGTGACTGTCAACGGCTATAAGGTCGGTCAGGTGCGTGAAATCAACTATCTTTACGACAACCCCGGACATGTGCGGGTGGAAATCAGTCTTGACAAAGAACTTAAATTACCCAAAGGTACAAAAGCAGTTATCAGCAGTGATATTCTCGGCACAGCGACAATAGTGCTTGATATGGCCCACGGCACGGATTATGAGGCGGTGGGCAGTGAGTTGCAAGGCTCTGTGGCCGCCGGTCTGATGGATGAAGTGACCACCGGCCTGATGCCTTCCGTTTCGGCGATATTCCCGAAAATCGATTCGCTGTTAAGTTCGGTCAATGCCATTGTGGGCGACCCGGCGGTTCTGGCAAGCGCAAAGCGTCTGGATGCCATCACAGCCAATCTCGAGACGGCCACAGTGCAGCTGAATGCGCTGCTGCGCACGTTGCCGCCTATCACAGCTGATGTGAAGCATATCACCGCAAACATGAACACAGTGTCGGCCGATATGACCAACTTGTCTGCATCGCTGAAAGAACTGCCACTTGACACAACAATGCAGCAGGTACAGCTGATGGTGGAAAACCTGCGTCAGCTCAGCGAGGAACTCAAGAACCCCGACGGAACCTTAGGGCGCCTGACAGCCGACCCTGCTCTTTACGACAATCTGAATTCGACAGTGCAGAGCCTCGATTCTTTATTCGTGGACATAAAGAAAAATCCGAAGCGCTATATAAGCATAAAACTTCTCTGAGCCGCACGGCTTCAAGAAAGTTACGAAAAGGCTTATTTAGAATTTTTCTAAATAAGCCTTTTTGAGTCTCAAATAGTTTCACGGCTGAAAATTGAGCAATAAAGCATGTTTCACGCATATAATCATCATGGACTGTGGAGTGGGATGAATAGTTAACATGTTATGCGTTAGTGAATTATGTAGTCCATAATGGCCGATGGGTTATGGGCTTTGCTAACATGCTGAAAACGTTTACGTTGCACAAAAAATCAAATATCCAAATATTTTGCCGTTTGTTTTTTCGGAAAATTATAGCGAATTTTGTACTCGAAAAGTAAAAGCCACATAAATATTCACCCCCACGCCAAATGGAAAAAGACCATAAACAGCTTTGGGAGGAGTGTCTGAAATTCTTTAAAGACAATGTCTCTCCTGAACAATATAATGCGTTCTTCAAGATCGTGACGTCAGCCGGGTTCGAGAACAACAAGCTCGAGCTCTGTGTGCCTTCGCAGTTTTTTGTTGACCAGCTTGAAGAACGTTTCCTCGGTGTGCTCGGTGCCGGAATACATAAGGTATACGGCAACGGGGTGCAGCTCTTCTATCGTTTCCGGCAGGTTCAGAACGCTCCGGATACTGAGTTGAGCATTCGCAGTGGCGAGCCCTCCTCGGCGATACTTGCCCAGGTGCAGCAGAAGGTACAGCCGGCAAACCCGTTCCAGGCTCAGCCGGCGGCTCCGTTCGATTCGCAGCTGAATCCATTCAATACGTTTGAAAATTATTGCGGAAGCATGGGCAACCGCGAGGCTCGTGCCATAGGTGAAAGCGTCGCACGCAAAGTGATGACGTTCAACCCGCTTTTTGTATTCGGGCCGACAGGTGTGGGTAAGACGCATCTGATACAGGCGATAGGTATCCGGGCCAAGGAACTCGACCCATCGCTGAGAGTGCTTTATATCAATGCCCGCCTGTTTGAAAGCCAGTTTACAGCAGCCAACCGTACCGGGTCAATCAACTCATTCTTCCACTTCTATCAGAGCATCGACATGCTGATAGTGGACGATATTCAGGAGCTTGCAGGCAAGACAAAGACCCAGAATATGTTTTTTCACATATTCAATCATCTCAAGCAGAACGGAAAGCAGATTATTCTGTCGAGCGACTGTCCGCCATCACAGATGGAAGGCTTCGAGGCGCGTGTGCTCAACCGTTTCAAGTGGGGCATGACTCAGGAGCTTGAGCGTCCGGATATAGAATTGCGCCGTGATGTGTTGCGCCGGAAAGCGGAGCAGGACGGTCTGAATCTGCCGGATGATGTGATTGACTTCATTGCGGCCAATGTCACAGACAGTATCCGTGAGATTGTCGGCGTTGTGGCTTCCCTGATGGGGCGTGCCATGGTGCTCGGCTGTGAGGTGAATCTTGATCTGGCACGTCGGGTGGTGTCGAATGTGGTGAAGATAAACGAGCGACGCATGGACTTCGAAACGATAGCCGACCGGGTGTCGTCCTTTTACGGAATCGAAGCCGACCGTCTGTTCACCAATACACGCAAACGCGAGATAAGCGATGCCCGTCAGATTGTGATGTACATCGCCAAGACCATGGCAAATATGTCGCTTAAAGCTATTGGAGCGCGTATAGGCAGGTCGCACGCCACAGTGCTTCATGGCTGCAACTGCATTGAGCAGCGACTGGGCGTGGACCGTAAGCTTACTGATGATTTAAAGACTATCGAAGCGGAACTGAAAGCCTGCTGAGCCGGTTTCGGGTCTCATAGGTACAGCGACAGGTACTTCGCGAGCGACTCGCTGAAAGCTTCGGCGCTTTCGCGGGGATAACGCACATCGGTGAATACCTGGGCAAGAGTTTCCTTATTATTTTCTGTGATGAACTGTCGTGATGATGCGGCGGATTCGAGTTCTGCATACAGGCTGTCGATTTCCTTGTCGTCGAACGGCTGGTATTTCTGCATATGAAGCACGCTGCGTAGCGGAAGACGCGGGGTGGGTCCCACCGGACAGTCGCCGGATGGTATGCCTACAGCCATTGTTATCACCGGTATCACCCTGTCGGGCAATTCCAGCACAGAAGCAATCTGTCCGGCATTATATAATGTAGTGCCGAGAAAAACTCCACCGAGTCCGTTCTGCTCAGCAATCGTGCAGAATTGTTGCGCGAACATGGATGCGTCAATTACGGCGGCGAGCAGGCCCTGCAGATTGTCGAAGCCCGGGCTGGCATCGCGCAGTGAGCACCATTGGCCGAAACGGTTGAAATCGGCGCAGAATGTGACGATATACGGCGCCTGTACGACGCAAGGTTGTCCGAAGTGCAAAGGCGAGAGCTTTTCCTTGATTGCGGGGTCAGAGGTGATGATAGCGGCCACGGTCTGCATGTTTCCGGTGTTTGGAGCGTGTGCGGCGGCCTCGATCATCTCCGATATTTTCTCTATGCCCGGGTCGTCAGGCGAAAAACTCCTTACGGTGCGGCGTGTTTTGAAAAAATCAAGATTCATAATTATATAATTTTGTGCGCGCCAAAGGTAATAAATATTGCTCAGACTACAAAGAGTGTGGTCGAAAAGTTATCAACACTTTTCTTAAATGGTAAACTTTGAAAGGTTGATAAAATCGCAATACGTGCATAATCAGATATTTGCGTTTGTGAAATGGAAAACTTTTCAACATGTCGAAAAGTTTTGGATGAAATATTTTGCAGGCTCGAAAATAATAGCCAACTTTGCAGCGCAGTTAGGCATTAAGGAGTGAATATGGCTTTTACTTTTCACTTACGGCAAATATTCAACACCTTATCTCATCGTGGAAAAAAAGACTTACAACTACGATCAAGCCTACGAGGCAACCCTGCGCTATTTCGGCGGCGATGAACTCGCCGCCCGCGTATGGGTCAGTAAATATGCTCTTAAAGATTCGTTCGGCAATCTGTACGAGCTTACCCCTGACGATATGCACCACCGTATCGCGGCTGAACTCGCGCGTATCGAAGCGAAGTACCCCAATCCGATGGAGCATGACGAAATCTTCGGCCTGCTGAAAGATTTCCGCTATATCGTGCCGCAGGGCAGCCCTATGACAGGTATAGGCAACGACCTTCAGGTGGGCTCGCTGTCGAACTGCTTTGTAATCGGTCTGGACGGAAATCCCGACTCCTACGGAGGAGTGATACGTATCGACGAGGAGCAGGTTCAGCTGATGAAGCGTCGTGGCGGAGTAGGCCACGACCTGAGTCATATACGTCCGAAAGGTACGCCTGTGAAAAATTCGGCGCTGACCTCGACCGGCCTCGTTCCGTTTATGGAACGGTACTCGAACAGTACGCGCGAAGTGGCTCAGGACGGTCGTCGTGGAGCGTTGATGATGACCGTATCGGTGAAGCATCCCGACAGCGAGAGATTCATCGATGCCAAAATGACCGAAGGAAAGGTTACCGGAGCTAATGTAAGTGTCCGCATCGATGACGATTTCATGCGCGCCGCCACAGAAGGCGGTTTCTATCGTCAGCAATATCCCGTCGACAGCGACAACCCGTTTGTCACTCAGGATATAAATGCCGGTACGCTGTGGGCCAAGATTATACACAATGCCTGGAAATCGGCTGAGCCGGGAGTGCTGTTCTGGGATACAATCACCCGCGAGAGTGTGCCCGACTGCTATGCCGACCTCGGATTCCGTACCATCAGCACTAACCCGTGCGGTGAGATTCCGCTGTGTCCTTACGACAGCTGCCGTCTGCTGGCAATCAATCTCTACAGCTATGTGAAAAATCCGTTTACTCCGGAGGCGGAGTTCGATTTCGCTCTCTTTGCCGAACACGTGGCAAAGGCACAGCGTATAATGGATGATATAATTGACCTTGAGCAGGAAAAAATCGACCTGATACTTAAGAAAATCGACAGCGACCCTGAAACGGAAGAAGTGAAGTCGACTGAGCGCAACCTCTGGGAGAAAATCCGCCACAAGACAGGCCAGGGACGCCGTACCGGTGTAGGAACTACGGCCGAGGGCGATATGGTGGCTGCGATGGGGCTGCGCTACGGCACTCCGGAGGCCACCGCATTCAGCGAAAGCGTACACCGCGCCTTGGCGCTGGCCGCCTACGGTTCGAGTGTGACCATGGCCGAAGAGCGTGGTCCGTTCGAAATCTACGACAACCACCGCGAGGCGGAGAATCCGTTTATCATGCGTCTGGCCGAGGCCTCGCCCGAACTCTACGACCGCATGCAGCGCTTCGGTCGAAGAAATATCGCATGTCTCACTATCGCGCCCACAGGAACCACATCGCTGATGACACGCACTACGTCCGGTATCGAGCCGGTGTTCATGCCGGTCTACAAGCGTCGTCGCAAAGTGAATCCGTCGGATACGGAAGTCCGCGTGGACTATGTCGATGAAAACGGCGATGCCTTTGAGGAATATGTGGTGTATCATCCCAAATTCCTTGAGTGGATGAAAATTGAGGGAATCGATATAAAATCAGATTATACTCAGGAAGAACTTGATGCTCTTGTCGCCCGCTCGCCTTATGCAGGCGCTACCGCCAATGATATCGACTGGCTGGAAAAAGTGCGTATGCAGGGACGTATCCAGAAGTGGGTCGACCACTCGATAAGCGTCACCATCAATCTCCCGGCGGATGTGACCGAGGAGACGGTCAACGACCTGTATGTGGAGGCATGGCGCAGCGGCTGTAAAGGCTGTACGGTGTATCGCGACGGTTCACGTTCGGGCGTGCTTGTGGCTATGGAAAAGAAAAAAGCCGCCGATACAGCGGCAGAACCCAAGGCTCATGTACATAAACGTCCGATCGAGCTTGAGGCCGATGTGGTACGTTTCCAGAACAACAAGGAAAAGTGGATTGCATTCGTAGGTCTGATCGACGGTCAGCCATATGAGATTTTCACCGGTCTGGCCGACGACGAGGACGGCATATTCTGTCCCAAGTCGGTGACTCACGGCAAAATCATAAAGGCCGTGGACGACAAAGGCAACAAACGCTATGACTTCCAGTTTATCAACAAACGCGGATACAAAACCACGATAGAAGGTCTGAGCGACAAGTTCAACCCGGAGTACTGGAACTATGCCAAACTCATATCCGGAGTGCTGCGTTACGGCATGCCGATAGACCAGGTGCTGAAACTTGTGGGCGGCCTTGAACTCGATTCCCAGTCAATCAACACCTGGAAAATGGGAGTGGAACGCGCTCTGAAGAAGTATCTGCCCAACGGTACCAAGGCTTCCGGACAGCGTTGCCCGAACTGCGGCAACGAGTCTCTGGTATATCAGGAAGGATGTCTGATATGCACCAGCTGCGGCACCTCCAAGTGCGGCTGATGCCGGCTGACTTCTGTGATGAAGACGATACGGAATACATATCTGACCATATTGCCGGCATGTCGTGCTGGTTCAGGCGACGGCGGAGTCATTGACTCCGCCGAAACCGTTTAATGGTAAACTGCATATAACGCCATGGAACTTCGCGAATTCGAACACAAGTTCAATATTCTCTACCTGCCTCTGGGCATGTACGCTCTGCGTATGGTGGAGGAAGTGGCTGTGTCGCAGGATCTCGTACAGGATGCTTTTGTGAAGGCTTGGGAGCTTGTCAGCGGCGGAGCGGAAATCGACAACTTCAAGGCATGGATGTACCGTAGCGTGCATAATCTGTGTGTCGACTACCTGCGCCGCCGGCGTCAGTATGAGAATATCGACAGTCTGCAGGACTTCAGCGACGAGCGGGTAGATACATCCGAGCGCGATGCCCGGGTGTGGAAGGCGATAGGCAATCTGCCGGAGCGCTGCCGTGAAATATTTCTGATGAGCAAGCGCGACGGACTCTCGAACGAAGAAATCGCCGAAGAAATGAATCTGTCGGTAAAAACAGTCAAAAACCAGATGACCACGGCTTTTGCAAGACTCCGGGAAGAGCTTGCCGATGGACACCGACCGTTTTTTCTGCCTTTTCTGTGATTTTTTTTATTCCGGCATAGGACTTTTAGCGTTGCTCTGCGTCATAGATGCAGATAAACTGAAAAAATCATCCTATGCAACTGAAAAAACTAATTGCTATCGCAGCTGTGCTTACAGCCCTCGGGGCTTCAGAGGCCGAAGGCCGGCAGCCTCACAGTGGCTACCGTGGATTTATAGACTGGTCGAACGACCTGCGTTCCGACACATTCTATGGCTTCCCGCGCCAGACTTCGTTTTATACAGGCGTCACTACTTCGCACGGCTACCAGATTAATTCCATATTTTTTGCCGGCGCTGGCATCGGAGCAGAGCATTGCAGCAATCTCGACAACTGGATCGTTCCTGTCTTTGCAGAAGGAAGAGCCGATTTCAGCTTCGGTGCTTTCACTCCCTTCGCCGACATACGCCTTGGCGCAAATATGGCCGAAGGCGTCGGGGTGTATTTCTCCCCTTCTGTGGGCTACCGCTTCAACTGGGGAAGGAAGGCAGGCGTGAATCTCGCGCTCGGCATGACCCTTGGCGGATATAAATGCGAGCTATACAATCTTGTGATAGACGACAGCGGCTACACCTCGCTGATGTATGTGGGCAGCGAACGCCGCGCGCGTCCTTATTTCACGTTTCGGGTAGGATTTGACTTCTGATAGAATCCATGAAAGAAAAAGACAATATAGAATTTGTGGCGCGCCATTACCGTGCGGATGCGTTTTCGCGCAAAGATGCGTGGAACGCCATGGGGCTGGGAAAAATCCGCAGATTGCGCAGACTAAAAGTGGCTGCCGCTGTAGCCGGAATAGTGGCCTTTACGGCTGCCGCCGCCATTTTTGTGCGTTATGAAATGCGACATGACAACGTTGAAAACGCAGGACTGCCGTCGGTAGAGGAAAGCTCTGTACAGCAGCAGTTTGTGACAGTGCTTGATTTTGACAATGCCACATTGCCAGAGGTGCTCGAATGCATCCGGACGGTCTACGGGCAGGAAGTGGAGAATGTGCCGGACAACGCCGACAGCTACCGCCTGACCCTGCATTATGAAGGAAATGCGGCCGACCTCATAGACACGATAAACGATATTCTCGGCACAGAAATGAGCATAAAGAAATGAGGCGTCTGATATTGATACTTATGATTGCAGCCGCAGGTACAGCGGCTGCAGCACGGAATGTGAGCATATCGGCATACGACCGTCCTGCCTCTGAGGTTTTTCGCTCGCTGGTAGAGCAGACCGGCAAGAATTTCGTGTATTCCTCGGAATTGCTCGACGGACTGAATGTAACGGTCGTGGCCAGAAACGAACCGCTCAAAAAAGTGTTGCGCAGAATGTTCGCAAAAACTGATATCGAATTCACCATAAAAGGTGACAACGTGCTGCTGAAGAGGCGTGCCCGGAATGTCGTGGAGCCGCTGTCTTCCCATAGCCCGGATCTGGTGGAGACCGAGTCGCCTGATTTGCCTGAGCCTGAGATGCTTGGTGAAGTGGTGGTGGTGTCGAGACTCGAGGCTCCTGCGGTTAATACCGCTGAAATCGGCGCCCGGAAACTCACAGCCGGAGAAATCGCATCCGTTCCGGTGCTGTTCGGCGAAGCGGATGTGGTGAAGGCTCTGCAGATGCAGCCGGGCGTATCCGAAAGCAGCGAAGGCATGGCTGGCATGCATGTCCATGGCGGTGGTGCCGATGAGAATCTGTATATGCTTGACAATGTGCCGCTGTATCAGGTGAACCATTTCGCCGGACTCTTCTCGGCGTTCAATGTCGATGCGATACGTTATATCGACTTTTTCAAATCATCGGTTCCGGCGAAATACGACGGACGGTTGTCGTCGTTTCTTGATGTGCGTACCATAAACGGTTCGTCCGACGGTCATCATGGCTCGGCCAAACTCGGTCTCACATCCGGTGCGTTCAATATCAGCGGTCCCATAGGCGACCGTACGACATACGCTGTGGCGATGCGGCGCTCCTGGTATGAGGTGCTGTCGGTGCCGTTTCTCGCTCTGATGAATTCAGCGAGTGATGATGAGAAAATACGGTTCCGCTATGCTTTCATGGATCTGAATGCGAAAATCAACCATCGTTTCAGCGACCGCACCGCAGCTTCGCTCAGCATCTACTTCGGCAACGATGAATTGCACACCGGCGACAAATCGGACGGAGACAACAATACCGGATTCGGTTCATATTATGACGAAAAATATGACTTTCACTGGGGCAACTTTGTGGCTCAGCTGGGAGTAGTACACAGCTTCTCGCCGTCATTGACAGCTGAATTTACCGCAGCCTTCACCCGCTACTTCTCAAGCCTGCGCAAGGACGAATCCGAGACGATGAAGTTCGGTGAGGAGCTGCTGTCATTCTCCCGACTGAAGATGACAAGTCACAATAATATCAATGACGCAATCGGAAGGGCAGATTTCAGCTGGCAGTCAGCCGGGAACAACCGTCTGCGTTTTGGCGCCGGCTATACCTTCCACAGTTTTCTGCCGATACGCTACCGCAGTGAAAGTACGGTCGATGATGTCACTGTCTCGGCCGAAAGTACGAACGGCCGCTATCCCGGAAGTGAGCTGAACGCATATGCCGAAGACGAATGGCACCCAGCGGAGGCTGTGATTGTCAACGCGGGTCTTCATGCATCGCTCTTTCATATCGACGGAAAGACTCATGGCGGACTGTCGCCTCGTCTTTCGCTGGGCTGGCGCATCAACGACAGCTGGGCGGTGAAAGGCGCCTATACACGCACCGTGCAGTATGTGCATCAGCTCACCCAGAGCTATCTTGCATTGCCTACCGACCAGTGGATTCCAATCACCGGAAATTTCAAACCACAGACAGCCGACAAACTGTCGGCCGGTGTATACTGGCAGTCCGCCGACGGCAACCTGTCGGCATCGGTCGAGGGCTACTGGAAGCGGATGCGCAATCTGCTGGAATACCGCGATGAATTCTATTTGCAGCCGCCGACTGAAATGTGGACCAACCGTCTGACGTCAGGACGTGGCACCGCCAAAGGTCTGGATTTCAAAATTGAAAAGAATGCCGGACGTCTGAGCGGTCACATTGCTTACTCACTCGCTTGGTCAGACCGCTGTTTTGCCGAAAAAAACGGAGGCAGACCCTATCCCGCACGGTTCGACAACCGCCATACAATCAATATACTCGTCAACTGGAAAATCAACAGCAAGGTGGCTCTCAGTGCGGCCTGGACTGGACACTCGGGCAATCACTTCACTCTGATGCCGCAAAGCTGGGAAGGTCCGGGCTTCGGTTCTGTCTACGGAACTCCCGAAGTGCCGCTCAAGACAGCAGTGAACAATTACCAGCTTCCCTTCTATCATCGGCTTGATCTCGGGCTGACAGTGCGCAACAGCCGTGGTTTCTGGAACTTCGGCCTCTACAATGCCTATTGTCATATGAATGCCATTGCTGTACGCCGCGGATGGAAAAATACCACAATGATTACTCCCGATGGTGTCGCGTCAGAGTCCCGTCCGATATTCCAGAAAGTTAGTCTGCTGCCTTTAATACCTTCAATTTCATATACATGGCAATTCTGAATAGATTATACCCCCTGATTCCGGCGCTTTTGCTGACCGGATGCTATCACGACTTTATTCCGGAGATGGATACCGAACCGGTGCTGTGCATCAACTCGCTCATCACCGCCGGAGAACCGGTTGCAGTGGAGCTGAGCCATACGTGGCTGTATACCGATGGCGATGCCGCCGGAGGCAATGTCGTGGACGACGCCGCTGTCAGGCTATTTGCCAACGGCATTCCTGTGCAGTCTGACTATATTCCGCAAGAAGGCGATCTGATAAGAATCGAGGCCTCAAGCCGCAGATATGGCGATGCCTGGGCGGAGGTTGTGGTTCCGGAAACCGCCCGGGCTACAGTGCTGGAAGCCGAACCACGGCTGACAAGGGTAGGGCAGTACGAGGGAACCGGTGTTTTTGCCGCTGATGTGTCATTTGACTTGCAGATTCGTCTTGCTGTCGATGACATCTCCGGTACAGACAATTATTTCCATTATTCCTGCGACGGCTGTATTGAAAATGACAGCAGTTTTGCTGACACCGACGGCTGGGAATCGTATTTCAGCACCGGTTCTTTCAAATATGAGGCCGAGCCTATTTTCGCAGAACATATCGGTGTGCTGGAGTCGGTGACCGGTTCCGACGCATGGGGATTTACTTTTTTCACCGACCGTCAGTTCTGTGACGGAAGATATGTCCTGAACCTGCAGTACGTCGATGCCAATGTGCGTATAGTGGCGGATAGTGCTGCTGCGGAAAGTCTGCCTGAATGCTGGCTGGAAATCAGTCTGTCATCGGTGTCGGCAAGTTGTTACAACTGGGCCAATTATTGCTGGCAGATGGATTCCGGACTCATAGGCGATCTCGGAGATGTTGGCCTTGGCGACCCGCAGTGGGGCTATAGCAATGTGTCGTCCGGCGCAGGTGTTGTGGCTGCCCGCTCCAAGGCTGTATGCCGGATAGACCTCAGCGAGTTTGTAAGAAACGCACTTGCAGCGGAGCGGCAATGACAGCTCAGAGAAGTCCAGCGCTTCTTGCCAGACGGCAGGCTTCCATTGAGTTTTTCACCTGCATGGCGGCAAGTATATTCTGTCGGTGCCGGTTCACGGTGTGAAGACTTATATTCAGTTGTCCGGCTATTTCCTGACTTCTCAGACCGGAGTCGATAAGCCGTAGGACCTGAAGTTCGCGACGGCTTAGAATATCAGCGGATGATTCCGCGCACAGTTCCTCGGCATAGCCTGTGATTGAGTTTACAGCCAGGCTGTTGCCGGGGAACTCTACATAAAGAGGCCCGTATAGGCATATGGCATAATCCGGTTTTGTAGGTTCGTGGCCGTAGATATAATAGAGACGGTGAAGTATGTCGCGGAATCCACCTTTCCCATCGGAAAATCTTAGGCGCGTCATCAGATGATAATTGGCGCGGCTCTTTCCCCGGTGGCGCAGAAAATGATAGAAGCGCAGCTCTGCAATCAGCTTGTTGTCCAGCTCAGACTGCGGCATAAGAGATAGAATCCTTTTCTCCCAGATTGAATTTTCGCTGTCGTAGCCGTCCAGCCCGATTTCTGCAGCGAAGCCTCCGTCGAAAATCCGGCTGGTATTCTCATAGAGGTTGCTTACCACGGCAATGACTTTTTCGACAGCAGCTATGCTTCTGGCATAGCCGTATATATCAGACCGTCTGCTGTCTGAATTATGTTCCCGCTCCGTTCTCAGCAGACGGGTAAGGTTGGATAAATGGTTATTATTAGCCATTGTGCGTTCTTGTGCTATTGTTTAACTTTGCAAAGTTAATAATCTATTTCATATGACACGATATTTTATATACACAATGCTCGTTTTGGCCGGACTGATGCCGGCGAATGCCCAGACTCTCGAAAAAATGAACTGGTTCAACGAACCGGCCGAATGGAAAACCACCGGCAACAGCCTGTCGATGTCGGTGACTCCGCACAGCGACTACTGGAGAATATCGCACTATGGATTTACTGTCGATGACGCGCCCTTTTACTATGCCGAGTATGGAGGTGAATTTGAAGCGAAGGTGAAAATCTCAGGTGACTATAAAGTGCGCTTCGACCAGGCCGGCATGATGATACGTATCGATCACGAGAATTACATCAAGGCGGGCATAGAGTTTGTCGACGGAAAGTATAATCTCAGCACAGTCGTGACTCATCACACGTCTGACTGGAGTGTCCTGGCCCTTGACCGACCTGTCGAATCCATATGGATTAAGGCTGTGCGCCGTCTCGATGCCGTAGAGATTTTCTATTCCTTCGACGATAAGGAATATCACATGATGCGCAATGCATGGATGGAGGCCTCATGCCCGATGAAGGTGGGGATGTTTGCGGCATGTCCGGATGGCGACGGATTCAAAGCCTCTTTCTCTGATTTCACAGTGCGCCACCTCCCGGATACGGTGCGTGGCAGATGGCTTGAAAAAAATGCCGAATAAGCGGATACGCATATGATATGGCAACTCGGTGTCTGCATATTTCATCGGAATTTGTTATCTTTGCCGCAAAAAAAATGAATATGAAGAGTATGATTCTGGCGGCACTGGCGCTGACAGTGACCGCAACAATGCAGGCAACAGTGCCCGATTGGGCGGATTTCAGCCGATATGAAAAGAGCAACGAGGAAGTTGCTGCGGCGCCGGCAGACAGTAGGCGTGTGGTTTTCTTCGGAAATTCGATTACTGATTTCTGGCCGTCGACGCATCCGGCGTTTTTCAGCGAAAACGGTTTTATCGGCCGAGGTATAAGCGGACAATCGACATATCAGTTCTTGTCAAGATTTCGCGAGGATGTGGTGAATCTGCATCCTGAAATTGTGGTAATCAATGCCGCGACAAACGATATTGCCGAAAACACCCATTCATATGATGCCGACCGTACATTCGGAAACATCATCTCCATGGTAGAGATAGCAAGAGCAAACGGCATACGCGTGGTGCTTACAACCACACTTCCCGCGTCTGCCTTCACTTGGAATCCGGCTGTGACAGATGCTCCTGAGAAAATTGCTGCCTTGAATGCACGTCTTGCCGAATATGCGGCGGAAAACAAACTCGATTTTGTGGATTATCATTCGGCGCTGCTCGCCGCCGATGGCCGCAGTCTTGACCCTCGTTACAGCAGCGATGGTGTGCATCCCAATGCCGATGGATACGCTGTCATGGAAGAACTTGTGATGAAGGTAATTGGAAAGTGACTTTTCTCCGATACTTCTTCGGACGGGGCCGGCTCTTAGAGCCGGCTCTTAATTTTCAGGGCTCTTAGAATCTCCCTTTTTCCATTCTCCGGACCGGCCAGACGCTGCACCGTAAAACCTGTGTCCTGAAGCCTCCGGCGTATTATTCCTTTGGCGCAATATGTCGTAAGGATTCCATCCGGAGCCATTGCGCCATATATGCGGGCAAACACATCTGCGCCCCACATGTCACTTTGCTTTTCAGGCGCGAAAGCATCGAAATACACCACGTCAATTTCTTCAGGCAGTTCCATAGCCAGAAAATCGGCAGATATTTTTACCAGAGTGAAATAATCGTTGATTTCTACGGCTGTATTCCATTCCGCCCTGTTGACCGCTTCATAGAAATTCATCGATTTGTCATAATCCAATTCCATGGCCAGCTCGAAAGCCAGCGGATAAAGTTCGACCGAGAAATATTTCGTATGGACCTTTTCCCGTAGCGCCGCCTCTGCTGTAAGGGCTGCATTCAGACCGGTGCCGAACCCGACTTCAAACACACGCACACTGGCACGTCGGGCTGCGGCCAAGCGCCATCCCATATCAAGATAGACATGTCGGCTTTCGGCCATTGCTCCTTTCACGGAATGATAATGTTCATCAATATCCTTGCGGTATAATGTCGACGAACCGTCTTCGGTGCGTTCGACTTCCAATCTATCATTATTCATACGGCATTTTTTCAGGTCTGCAAAGTTATTGCTTTTTCTTCTAAAACACAAAAAGACCAGGCATCTTGAACGCGAAGCCGATTTTGGTGTAGTAGGGCGGTAGTGTTATTGCGCTGGCTCTCAGTGTTATTTGATAAAATATGAAACTTTTTTTGAAAAAACTCATCGAAAAATTTGCACAGTCCGAAAAAAGTGCCTAACTTTGCAACCGCAAACGGGAAACAACGAGATGCTTCCGCTAAAGTTTGCGAAACAAATTGCCTTATGGTGTAATGGTAGCACGTCGGATTCTGGTTCCGCCTGTGGGGGTTCGAATCCCTCCAAGACAACT
>CAMWUD010000024.1 GCA_947177365.1 uncultured Porphyromonadaceae bacterium
AATGCGGTAAGTATTATCAGTATTGCTCTTGTCATATTATTATGTTGTTTTATAGTAGGTTGAGGGTGTATCAAAATCATGATACACCCTCTCTATAGTAGTTGTTTTATCGAACGGCAATCTTGGCTGAACCCGTGGTATCGCCGCTGCGGTAGCGTATGATATACATGCCGGGAGCATAGGAGTCGAGCGACTTTGACGATGCTTTGCCCAGATATACACCCTGAAGATTGTAGACTTCAAAGTCGGTGGCATTGGCAGGAACCACAGCATCAACAGCCGAACTGCTTTCAACCAGACTAATCTTCACAGACGAAAGAGTGGCCTTAAGCTCGCCGCTGCCGGCGGGAACGCAGATATTGAGAGCGAATACAGGTGCTTCGGTCCAATATTCGGGTTCGTATACAAATTCCACTGTGTGAACCTCAGCGTCTTTTCCGGCCAGACGGTTTGAGGCAAGCACCTGAATGAATTCAGTATCTGAAACTTCAGTATATGAGCCGCTGAGCAAGCCTGCGGAGTAAAGCAGATTCACATCTGATACAAGCACATATTCAAGTTGGTATGTCCTGCGGGGCAAGAGTGCAAGGGGTGCCGATGGAGAGGCTACAAGCCAGTTGCAGACGGCGGTGCCGGAATCGCAGTTGAATTCCAGACCACGCTCGGTCGAGGTCCAGTCGTCGGAGTTGCTGCTCCATAGGTAGTCAAACTCACTGTCGGGGATAAGTTTCAGCTGTGCATCCCAAGGCAGCGGAGTTGTTGCTATTGCCTCGCCCACCATAATCTGTTCCGGCAGACAGGGTTCGCTCCATACATTGTCGACGCATGCAGTCACCTCATATACGCAAAGGCCGAATCCATGACCATCGGAATTGGTTTCCGATTCGAGAGGGTCGTTATAGGAAGTTGCCGCACCGTTGAGCAGAGCGATTTCCTTGTTGTTACGGAATACTTTCACGGCGCTCACTTCTGAGCCTTCGGCAAAGGCAGCGCCATCGGTATATGCTGCGGGTAGAGTCCAGCTGAGTTCAACTGTGAAATTCTCGTCTTGAGTCAGTTTCAGATTCGTCGGAGCCGCCGGGGTCTCGGAGGCTGCAAAAGCAACCATTGAAGTTGCAGCAACAAGCAATGTGATAAAAATTCTGTTCATAGAAAAACTTTTTAAAGGGTTAACTTTTGCAAAGATAGCACAATGATTTGTGTTTGCAAAATTTTTAAGACAAAAATTTATAAAATAATACATAATGTTATATTATGTTACAACCAGCCCTCATATTGGTGGCCGTATGAAGTATCTATGAGCAGGTACGCGTCGTTGAGGTCTCCTACATATAGGTTTGCTTCCGAGTCGGTGTAGAATATCTGTTGGGAGCGTAGAGTGATTTGGTCAGAGTCGTATATATACAAGGTTGCCATGCCTTCGTTGAGGCGGAAGCTGATGTTGAGCCAGCCATCGCTGTAGCTGCACTCAATCTCCTGCATCGAAGGCGCCTTGGGGCGGTTTCCTTTGGGGTTTATTTTGGGTGTGAAAATAGGACCTTTGTTAAGTCCGCTGCTGGTGGTATTATTTGTACCTTCAGGAAAGGCCAAAAAACAAGTGAAGGTAACTGTCAAAATGACGGTTAAAATTTTAGTTGATAGTTTTGCCATGGTATAAATGTATTAGTTGTCGGAGGCAAAGGTATATACTAATTTTTTCTTGTGCAATAGTAAAATAATATTTGTTAAAACATTCTAATATTACATGTAATTTATTGATATTTAGTGATATAAAGATGTGATTTGAGGGAGGAATTTTCCAATAGAAAATTCCTCCCTCAAAATCGGTGTAAAACTGTCTTGTATGCAGTGTGTTATGCTTATCGGTGAAATATTTTTATAAATGAATGTCAGGATTTGGTTGCCAAAAGATTTAAGATTTTGTCGGCAAGAGTGGAGTCAATTTTGCGAATTTCAGATATTATGCGGTCTCTTCTATAATATAAAGATGATTGATTTTTATTTAAAATAACAGAAATTATACGTATGCTTGTTCCGGCAAAAGAAAGAGCAAACATATTGAGGTCGTTATTGTCTAAGCTTGGTTTACATGATTTAATCTGCTCAATAATATTATCGTGCAGAACATTTATGCTTAGAACGAGAACATCAATATAATTCTCGTTTGCAAGGCAGGCCAAGGAATTGAGGACTTTTGAGTAGCGAATGCTTTTTTTCTCTTGTTCTGAAGAGTTAAAGTATGATGTGCAAATACGGCTTATATGTTCCCATTGTTCGCTCTGACATTTTAAGAGCTGTATAAAATTGCTGTGAGATGTATCACCTTTGTCAATACTGTTTTGCAAGGATTTATTTTTCAGAACTTCTTCATTCAATTGCGATGTCAGAATTGCAACATTTTTGCGTTCTGAAATAACGGATTCGTTAATTCGGTTAATTTCTTCGTCTTTAATTTTTATTTGGTTAAGAGCAAGGGTATTGAGGTCGTTAATTGCTGCAAGTTCTTCTTTTATGTGATGTATCAATTCGTCACTTTTAAGTGTTCTGATTTTTAGGAGGGACATCAATAAGGCAACAATAAGAACAAGCAACACAATTCCAAAGCAAAGCCAGAATATCATTCTTTTGGATCTATGTTCATTTCTCTCTGCCTTAGTCTTATTATAGTCTGATTCTGCCATAATGATAGGCTGTTGCAAGACTTCATATGTAACTTGATTAAAACAATCAACCATACTGTCAATCTCATGGCATACGGATTCATCCGGTTTGAAAAGAAAACAATATTTTGAAAATAACCAATAGTAGCGTGCTCTATCTGCATCATTACTAATACATAGCTTAAGCTCATCGAAGATACAAGGGTCGATTACTTTGCCTAATGCAAGTTGTGTATTTATCTTGAAATAAATATCATCAAACATCGGTTCTTCCGGATAGTAATTGTTTATCAAGGAATCGGCCGCGACATAGTCATATCCGGAAGCGCAGATGTATAATTTGTAGTCAAGACCATACCGAAAGAGTGTAGAATCATGTTCAGATACAGCAATATTCATTACGCTGTCAATTATGCGCATAGCCATTAGTGTATCACGATTACTGTAATTTGCTAAACCCAAATCAAGCAATGAATAACGTTCATTCTGAATTTTTCCAGCTTCATGATAAAATCTTACGACTTCTTTTCGATAGTCAATGGCTTTGGAATAACAATGATTGGAGTGGTATATATCAGCCTTTTTTTCTAAAATTTTTGCTTGCCAATATTTATCTTTGTTTTTTATGGCGATTTCATTTGCTTCGTTCAGAAGTATTATCTGATGTGTCTGGTTTTCAGTTAAACCATAGATTTCGGCCTTATAGAACGCGGCACGCATGCGGTCGAAGTCATTGCCATGGTTGTTGTAATAGTCGAGTAATGGAAGAGCGCATGTGTCGCTGAGGTCGAATTGGTCGGTCTTTATGCGTGCTTGTGTTGTAAGAAGGGCGTATCGGGCGCGATTCTTATCACTTTTGATTTCGGCTGAATCAATGGCTGTCAATAATATATAAGCTGAGTCTGGATTCTCTTCCATAAGTGAATCCGCAAGGTTCATTTGACGGTCAGCGTATCCTCCGCCACATGCGGTGAGAATCACCAGCAACAGTAACATTATGCTCTTTATAGCTTTCATTCTACAAAGTTACAAAATTTATTCACAGCTATGGCATATGAGTTGTTTTTGTCTTTATTGACCAAAGAACGAACCATGGAGATTTTGAAGACCCTGTTCTCCTGTCAAAAATATTCTTTGCGAAACTCTGCGCCTACTATAGAACAATTCGATTGTTCTCTTCTTTTTAAGGTATAGCAAAGCCATCGGGGTATTCGGCGTGAGATTTTATCACCATGTCACGGGGCCTAAAAAAACCTCCGGCTTTATCCTGTTGCCAGAACAAAGCCGGAGGTTTTTATAGTTGCGGATAAACAGCCTTCGGTTCAGAAAGTATAGAGGCGGGTGTATGCCCGACCGAAGCGGGCGGCCGCGGCACGGTCGAGCTCCTCGCGGAACTCCGGAGCCGCCACCGAAATCAGCAGACGGGCACGTTCGGCATAATTGCGTCCGCGAAGATTCACAGCACCGTATTCAGTCACAATCCACTGCGTCTGGAAGCGTGTGGTAACGACACCGGCACCGGCAGTCAGATGCGCCTTGATTTTATTATGACCCTTGTTGGTCTTGGCAAGCATGGCGAGGAACGAGATGCCGCCCTCGGAGCGCGACGCGCCGTACACAAAATCGTGCTGGCCGCCGATGCCGCTGAAAATACGCTCGCCTATCGAATCGGCACACACCTGACCGGTGAGATCCACCTCCAGACAGGAATTAATCGACACCACCTTCGGATTCTGAGCAATGATAAAGGGGTCGTTGGTCCAGGCCACATCGCGGAAAATCATGTCGCGGTTATAGTCCATATGGTCGTAGAGCTTGCGCGAACCCAAGGCCAGCGAGGCCACCGACTTGCCCGGCTCTATGCGTTTGAGCGAATTGTCAATCACGCCGCTTTCCAGCAGAGGCAGCACACCGTCGGTCATGGCCTCGGTGTGCAGGCCGAGGTGCTTGTGGTCTGACAGGGCGCGAATCACGGCATTGGGGATGCCGCCCACGCCAATCTGCAGGGTGGCTCCGTCGGGGATATGCTCGGCGATAGCGGCACCGATGCGCAGCTCGGCCTCGGTAGGCACGGCTGTCGGCACCTCCACCAGCGGGTCGTTGCACTCCACGCAGGCATCGATGCGGTCGATGTGAATCAGCGGGTCGCCGTAGCTGAACGGCATGGCCTTGTTGATCTGGGCTATGACCACACGGGCGCATTCCACCGCCGAAGTGGCCAGGTCGGCGCTCACGCCGAAACTCACATAGCCTTCCTCGTTGGGCAGGGAGCAGTTGATAAGCGCCACATCCACCGGACAGGTGCCGTCGCGGAACAGAGCCGGCACCTCGCCCAGAAAGCGCGGTATGCAGCTGCCGTTGCCCTCGGCTATGTAATGGCGCACGGAGTTCGACACAAAGAATGAGTCTACGAAAAACGAGTCGGCCATTTCCGGGCGAGTATAGGGTGCCGGACCTTTGGCTACGGCGAAGGCGTTGTAGACAGTCACATCGCGCAGCTCGGTATATCGGCGTGCCATGGCTTCGGAGAGTACCTCCGGTATGGAGGTACTGCCCTGAATAAACACGTGGTCGCCGCTCTTGATGAGTTTTACGGCTTCATCGGCCGTACAGAAATTTGCCATAATTATTACTTAACAGCCGGTTCGACAATAGCGCTTTCTTCCACCGGATGGTCCTGGCGGAAGGCGGTCACACGACGGTCGAGACGCTCGAAATCGTCGTCGCTCACCAGCAGCGGCACACACACGCGCACACCTTGCTGCAGCGAGCCGGTACTCTTGAGCGAGATGGTGCTGATGCCGTAGCGCATGAGTTCCTTCTGCAGTTCGGCGCCGCTGAGCGAGCCGTAGCGCAGGGTGAAGAAGAAGCCGTCGGAAATGGGGGTGTCATCGCCGCCGTCGGTGCTGTAGAGCAGGTCGAAGCCGCCCCGGGCGAATATCTCCTTGGCGCGGGCCGCCCGGCGGCCATAGGCCGAGCAGTCGGCCACGAAGTCGAGCTGTCCGTCGGCTGCCGCGCCGAGCATGGCTGCCAGACCGTACTGGGCCGAATGGCAGACACCCGACGAGGCCACGTAGAGCACACCGAAGATGAAAGCGTCGCCATAGGCCGGAACGCCGTAGAAATCGCGGTAGAAATCGTATTTGCGGTCATAGACCTGCGGACTCATGCACACTATGGCTATGCGCTGTCCGGCATAGCTGAAAATCTTCGATGCCGAGAGGAAGAGGATGTAGTTGTCGGTATAGCGGGCCACGGTGGGTATGAACGGCGCCTGGCCGGGACGGCCATAGCGGCTGCGGAAGTCCATGCCCATATATGCGTGGTCTTCCATCACCACCACATCGTGGCGTGTGGCGGCCTCGCCGATTATCTGCAGCTCTTCCTCGGTGAAGTTGGTCCATGCCGGATTGTTGGGGGTGGAGTAGATCATGGCGGTCACACGGCCGTCTTTGAGCTGTTCTTCCAGCGCGTCGCGCAGGGCGGCGCCCCGGCAGTTGTAGATGTCGACCGATGCCTGGCGCATGCCAAGCACGAAGGCCTGGTGGTGCTGGGCGGGGAATCCGGGGTCGAGGAAGAGAATGGTGTCACGTCCGGGCAGGCGGTCTTTCATCATCATCATGGTGGTGAAGCAGCCCTGCATGGAGCCTACGGTGGGCACGATGCAGCGGGGCGGCATGTCAATGTCCATGAAGGCCTTGATGAAGCGAGAGCCGTTGGCCTTGAGCTGAGGTATGCCGGTGATGTTCGGATACTGGTTGGCCACACCGGCGCGGAGGGCCTCAATCTCGGCCTCGATGCCGGTCTGCGACGGCGGCAGACCCGGGTTGCCCAGTTCCAGATGCAGGAAGGGTTCGCCTACCTGCTGCTGTATGGTGTCGGCCACGGCAAGAATCTGGCGTATGGTGGCGTGGTCGACATCGGTGATTGAGAAGCGGTCAAGAACTTCCTGAAGCGCTTCGCGGCTAATGGGCAGCATATGTTCAGAGGTTTTTGGCTTTGTCCAGACCGAAGCGGAAGGCGGCCAGGTTGGCGTCGACCATGGCCTGGCCCTTGCGTCCGAATATGGCGCGTATGGCGTCTTCTATTTTCTCTGTCTCAATGCCGGTGAAGGGGGCGCAGGCACCAAGCAGCACCATGTTCGACGAGCGGACGGTGGCCACTTCCTTGGCGGCGGCGTCCATGTCGAAGGCCACCACGCGGGGCAGGGCGTCGAGTTCGGCCATCAGCGCCTCGTGGGCGGGATAGTCGGGTATGTTGACGAAGGGCGCGGTGTTGGTCACCACAGTGCCGCCTGTCTTGAGCCATGGCAGGTAGCGCAGGGCTTCCATTGGCTCGAGGCTCACTATCAGGTCGGCTCCGCCCTGGGGTATGAGGTCGGAGGCAATGGGGTCGGACGACAGGCGCAGGTTCGACTGCACGTCGCCGCCGCGCTGGCTCATGCCGTGCACTTCGGCCTGTTTCACATAGAGATTTTCTTTGAGGGCGGCGCTGCCTAAGATGGTGGCGATCGAAAGAATGCCCTGACCGCCGACGCCCGCCAGTACTATATCTGTTTTCATTTAGTGACGAATTGAGAGTGTTGGTTTGTGGATTTGTTAGGCTTTTTTCGCGTGGCGTCGTGCGGTCTGGATGCACTCGCGGCGCGATACTATCACCGACAGGCCGGGGTATTCGATTTCTTCGCGGAACATGTCCATCATGGCCTGATGGTTCTTGGGCAGCGAGTCGATGGTGCGCACATGGGCGGGGTCGGCGCCGAGTCCGAGGCAGATGTCCTCGAGTTTGCCGGTGCCCTGCGAGTCCTGGCCGCCGGTCATGCCGGTGGTGAGGTTGTCGCTGATTATCACTGTGATGTGTGAGTTCTCGTTGATGGCGTCAAGCAGGCCTGTCATGCCCGAGTGAGTGAAAGTGGAGTCGCCTATCACAGCCACTGCCGGATGCTGTCCGGCATCTGCGGCGCCCTTGGCCATGGTTATCGACGCGCCCATGTCCACCACGGTGTCGATGGCGTTGAAGGGCGAGAGCCAGCCCAGAGTGTAGCAGCCGATGTCGCCGAACACCTTGGCCGAGCCGTAGCCGGCAAGCACATCGTTGAGGGCGTGGAACACATCGCGGTGGCCGCAGCCCTGGCACAGTGCCGGCGGACGGCGTACAACCTGACGCGAGGCCTCAGGAGCCTCAATCTCGGGCAGACCCAGAGCGCGGCGCACACTGTCGGGAGTCAGTTCGCCGGTGCGGGGGAGCTTGCCGTCGAAGCGGCCGCTGATGTTGCAGTCGTCGCAGAGCAGTCCGCGCAGTTTCTGTTCGATGAAGGGCTGTCCTTCCTCGATTATCAGCAGGTGGTCGCACTCGTCGTAGAGGCGGCGCAGCATCTTGCGGGGGAGGGGATATTGCGAGATTTTCACCACCGGATAAGGGCATCCGTCGGGATAGTTCTCCATCAGGTAGTTGTATGCTATGCCCGAGACTATGATGCCCAGGCTGTGGTCGGGACCGTCGATATAGCGGTTGAAGGGCGATACTTCCGACTCGGCCTCAAGCTCTTCCCACAGGCGGAGCACCACCGGATAGCGGCGCTTGGAGTTTCCGGGCATGAGCACCCACTGGTCGGTGTCGTCGGGGTAGCGGAGGGCTTTTTCGGGCATGGCCTCGTCGGCAACCTCCACCACAGCGCGGGAGTGGCTCAGGCGGGTAACCAGACGCATCATCAGAGGCATTCTGACGCGTTCCGACAGCTCAAAGCCGTATGCGGCCATGTCGTAGGCCTCCTGCTGGTCGGAGGGTTCGAGAGCGGGTACGAAAGCGAAGTCGGCGTAGAAGCGCGAGTCCTGTTCGTTCTGCGAGGAGTGCATCGAGGGGTCATCGGCCGCCACTACAATCAGGCCGCCGTTTGCGCCGGTGAAGGCGCTGTTGACAAAGGGGTCGGCGCAGACGTTCATGCCCACATGCTTCATGCAGACCATGGCTCTCTTGCCGCAGAACGACATGCCGAGAGCCTCCTCCATGGCGGTCTTCTCGTTCGACGACCAGTGGGAATGGAGCTTGCGCTCGCGGGCGGTCTTGTCGCCCTGGATAAATTCGGTGATTTCAGTCGAGGGAGTGCCGGGATAGGCGTATACGCCCGACAGACCTGCGTTGATGGCGCCCAGGGCCAGAGCCTCGTCGCCAAGTAGAATCTTGCGCGTTGTATTCATGGGATTATAGATGGATAGTTATTCTGCTGTCGCAAAGATAATCAACTTTTTCCAATCTTCCAAATATGCGCGGGCGTGCATGTATTTGTGGGCGATTTTTTTTGCAGTACCAAAGATTATTGCTAACTTTGACATTCCAAACAATTCAACCGACCTGCCCATGAAAAGAACATTACTCGCGGCTATAGCCGTACTGATGGTCTCTTTCGGCCTCTTCGCCCAGAAAAAGGGTACACAGATGGCCGGAATAGCTTTCTATAATCTTGAAAATCTTTTCGATACCATTCCAAACAATCCGGAGAACCGCGACGAGGAATTCACCCCTTCCGGCCAGCGCCAGTGGGACGGACGAAAATACTGGAGCAAAATCCATAATCTGGCATATGCCATTTCGCAGTTCACCACTCCCACCACACCCTACGGCCCGGCTGTGATCGGCGTGTCGGAAATCGAGAATATCACCGTGCTGCAGGACCTGGTGGCCCAGCCCGAAATCGCTGCCTGGAATCTGCAGATCTGTCATCACGACTCGCCCGATGCCCGTGGCGTAGACGTGGGCCTGCTCTATAATCCCCGCTACTTCAAGGTGGAGAATGTCACCAACCATACCGTCACCGCAGTGCCCTTCCGCACCCGCGACCAGATGTGTGTCGTAGGCTCGTTGCTCGGTCAGCGTGTGGGCATTATCGTCAACCACTGGCCCTCGCGTCTGGGCGGACAGACCAAATCGGAGCCCAACCGCATGGCTGCGGCGGCTCTCTCGAAAAGTATTGCCGACTCCCTCTGGCAGCGCGACCCCAATATGGGTGTCATAATCATGGGCGACCTTAACGACGACCCCATGGACCGCAGCTGCGCCGAAGTTCTCGGAGCCAAGAAAGATCCCAAGGGCGTGGGCGAACACGGCTTCTACAACCCCTTCTGGAAAAAACTCGACGACGGCATCGGCACTCTCGCCTACCGTGGCGGCTGGAACCTCTTCGACCAGATAATCATCTCCGGTAACCTTGTGGACACACCCGAAGACCGCTGGCACTTCTACCGCGCCGATGTGCTCAACAAAGAGTTCCTCAAGGACACCGAGGGCAATCGCCAGGGCTATCCCAAGCGCACTTATTCGGCCGGTATGTTCCTTAACGGATACTCCGACCACTTCCCCACCGAAATCCTCCTCGTTCGTAAAGTCGAACGCAAGAAATAACTCAAAACAATTGTCTTATGAAAAAACTCTTACTCTCAATGGCAATGCTGATTGGTGCATTCACCATGTCGGCCGCGCCTGTAGTAGTGGATTTCTCTACGGCGGAAAATCTGCCCACAAAGGAGTCTGAAACTGCTACATCGGTTACTCTCAACAATGTTGACTTCTCTTTCGTAAACTGCAAGAAAGGTACTTATCAGTCGGCTTCTTATCTTCAGATTTCGGGAAAGAACTATGAAGGCAAAGCCTACATGGAATTTACTACCGACTTCTCAGTTGAAAAGATTACTGTGCATACCGGTACAAATGCTTCTGTGAACGTCAAAGTGCAGCTTTATGCCAATGATGTGGCTATTGGCGAGGCCGTACAGCTCAACGCAAAGGATGCGAACTTCTCTTTCGCTGTGCCTGCCGCAAATCAGGCCGCCGGCACCAAATACAAAATCGCAACTGCCAACAAGTACAACGCACAGATTACTACGCTGACTTTCAACGGCGACGGCCAGGTGGTTGAACCGCCGGTTGTTGAAACCAAGAAGGCAGCCAACATCGGCGCATTCCTCAGCGCAGCCGATGCCACCAATCCCACCGAAATCACATCTGCGGTTACTGCCGTATACCAGAACGGACGCTACCTCTATGTGACCGACGCCACCGGCGACCTCCTCGTCTTCGGCGACCTCGACACCAAGTACAGCAACGGCGACCTCATCCCCGCAGGCATCACCGGCAAGTTCCAGAACTTCTCCGACGGCCTGCTCCAGATGTCAAGCCCCGACAAGGCCACTTTCAAGACAGCTACCGCCGGAACTCCTGTTGAGCCCGAAGAACTCACCGTAGAGGAAGTGGCTACCGACATGGTAAACCACTATGTAGTGCTGAAAAACGTCAGCATCGCCGCTACCGAGACTAACAACAACTATACTCTCAGCGACGAAACCGGCGATATCACCCTCTACAACACCTTCTACAACGCACAGTACTATGATGTAGTGGAAGTTCTTGAAGGCGAAGACCTCAACGTGGAAGGCTTTATAAACGTACACAGCGGCGTGGCTCAGATCACCCCCATACGTGTATGGAGCGCAAGCGGTCTCGAAGCCGTGGCTACCCCGACTTTCAACCCCGCCAGCGGCACTGTAGAGGAAGGTACTGAAGTGACCATCAGCTGTGCTACCGAAGGCGCCAGCATCTACTACACCCTCGACAACAGCACTCCCTCCGCCGAGTCGACTCTCTACACCGCTCCTATCGTAATCACCGATGCCACCAGCATCCGCGCCATCGCCATCAAGGAAGGCATGGCCAACAGCGCCGTGGCAAACGCTTCTTATGTAGTTGAGAAGCCCTTCGTTATCAATGGCGACGCCAAGTTCAACTTCGAGAAGCCCGAAACTCTCAACCCCGCCCAGGCATCTCCTGAACAGGGCAGTACTGCAGGCATAAACATCGACGGCATCGCATTCAGCGACAACGGCGTGACCGTGGAATTCTCCGCAGGCAGCACCGGCACCCGTCTCTACTACGGTTTCAACACCGGTGTGGAAGCCCGTCTCTATAAGACCGGTACTGTCACCATCACCGCTCCCGAAGGCAATCCTATCACCAAGATTGAATTCTATGGCGAAACCGGTATCGGCAACCTCTCTATTGATGGTGTTCCCGTAACTGATAAGGAATGGTCTTCAGCCGAAGGTGCAGCCAAGGTTGTGGCTACTGCAGTAGCAAATCAGGAAACAGAGAACGGTCGTGTTGACTTCAAGGGCATCGGCGTGACTCTGCAGAAGTCCGGCGTTGTCAATGTGGAATTCGATACCGAGGCACCCGTTGAATACTACAACCTCCAGGGTGTACGCGTTGAGAACCCCGCCAACGGTCTCTACATCCGTCGTCAGGGCAACAACGTAAGCAAGGTAGTTCTCTGATAATTTTTTCTCCGCAATATTCAGCGCGCCCGGAGCCGATGCTCCGGGCGCGTTTTTTTTGCGGGGCTTGGTCTGCATTTTTCGTATGCGAATGAACAAACGGGCGCCGGATTTGTTTAGGCTAGTGAATGCATACTAACCCAACAAACCCTATATACAATGAAATACCTTACTGAAGACAAACTCGTGGTTGTCGGCGCAGCCGGCATGATCGGTTCCAACATGGCACAGACTGCCATCATGATGGGTCTTACTCCCAATATCTGTCTCTACGATCCCTATGCTCCCGGACTGGAAGGCGTGGCCGAAGAACTGCTGCAGTGCGGTTTTGAAGGTCTCAACCTTACTTTCACTTCCGACATCAAGGAAGCCCTTACAGGCGCCAAATATATTGTCAATTCGGGCGGTGCCGCACGTAAGGCAGGCATGACCCGCGAAGACCTCCTCAAGGGCAATGCCGGCATCGCCGAGGAGTTCGGCAAGAATGTACGGCAGTACTGCCCCGATGTGAAACATATCGTCGTGGTGTTCAACCCTGCCGACATCACCGGTCTGATCACTCTGCTCTATTCAGGCCTGAAACCCTCGCAAGTCACCACCCTGGCCGCGCTCGACTCCACTCGTCTGCGCAGCGAGCTGGCCAAGTATTTCAACATCGCTCCCGACGAAGTGGTCAACTGCCGCACATATGGCGGACACGGCGAACAGATGGCCGTATTCGCTTCCACTGCCAAGGTGGCGGGCATTCCCCTGCTTGAACTTATCGGCAGCGAGAAACTGCCTCTGAGCGACTGGGAAGGCATACGCCAGCGTGTGGTTCAGGGCGGCAAGCACATCATCGACCTTCGTGGCCGCAGCTCTTTCCAGAGTTCCGCCTATCTGTCGGTAGAGATGATTCGCGCGGCCATGGGCGGCGAGGCTTTCCGCTGGCCTGCCGGCGCATATGTCAACAACGGTGAATACAGCCACATCATGATGGCCGCCGAGACCACCATCACCAAGGACGGTGTGAAGGCCGCCGTGGTCGACGGTACAGCCGAGGAGCATGCCGAGCTGCAGAAGAGCTATCAGCATCTCTGCGCCCTCCGCGACGAAGTCATCGCCATGGGTGTGATGCCTCCCGTCAGCGAATGGAACAAGATTAACCCCAACCTCTAAAAAACCTCACGCAAAGTACCCCGATGGCTTTGCCATCGGGGTACTTTGCGTGAGGTTTCGCGTGAGTGTGAGGCTCAGACATAAAAAAAGTGCGTTTCCAAGCGGAAACGCACTTTTTTAGTATTATGTGGCGGAATTATTCCGCGCACTTGGCGTTGATAAATTCGCGGTTGAGACGGGCGATATTGCTCAGCGGAATGTTCTTGGGACATTCGGCGGCGCAGGCACCGGTGTTGGTGCAGTTGCCGAAACCGAGTTCGTCCATCTTGGCAACCATGGCGCGGGCACGACGCTTGCGCTCAACCTGACCCTGGGGCAGCAGAGCGAACTGGCTCACCTTGGCCGAAACGAAGAGCATGGCCGAGCCGTTCTTGCAGGCAGCCACACAGGCGCCGCAGCCGATGCAGGTAGCGGAGTCCATGGCCACATCGGCCACTTCCTTGCTGATGGGGGTGTCGTTGGCGTCGGGAGCGCCGCCGCAGTTGAACGACACATAGCCGCCGGCCTGCTGAATCTGGTCGAAAGCGTTGCGGTTCACCATAAGGTCGCGGATCACAGGGAAAGCGGCCGAGCGCCAGGGCTCGATGGTGATGGTGTCACCGTCGTTGAACTTACGCATGTGGAGCTGGCAGGTGGTGATGCCCTGTACCGGACCGTGGGGATGTCCGTTGATATAGAGTGAGCACATGCCGCAGATGCCTTCGCGGCAGTCGCTGTCGAATACCACAGGCTCCTCGTTGCGTTCCACCAGCTGCTGGTTGAGCATGTCGAGCATCTCCAGGAAGCTTGAGCCGGTCGACACGTTGTCGAGGTGATAGTTGACGAACTGGCCTTTCTCTTTGGGACCACGTTGACGCCAAATCTTGAGATTTACACTTATAGTATGTTCCATTTTTTGTCTGAGTGTTACGTGGTTTAGGACTTGTAGTTACGGGTCTGAACCTGGATGGCTTCGTATTTGAGAGGCTCCTTGATGAGGATGGGCTTCTCGGTGTCGCCGGTGTACTTCCAGCAGCTCACATACATGTAATCCTTGTCGTTGCGGGCAGCCTCGCCGTCGGCGGTCTGGTATTCTTCGCGGAAGTGGGCGCCGCACGATTCGTTGCGGTTCAGCGCGTCGATGGCCATCATCTTGGCAATCACCAGGAAGTCTTCCAGACGGAGAGCCTTTTCGAGCTCGGTGTTGAGGTCGTCGGCAGAACCTACCACGCGCAGGTCGGTGTAGAATTCCTTGCGTACTTCCTCGATTTCCTCGGTGGCTTTCACGAGGCTCTGCAGGGTGCGGCCCATGCCTACGAGGTTCCACATCACATGACCCAGACGCTTGTGGATTTCATCGGGGCTCTTGGTACCCTTGATGTTCATGAGCTTCTCGATGCGTTCGCGCACTGCCTTTTCGGCCTTGTCGAACTCGGGATGGTCGGTAGTGAAGTGGGGCACCTTGATCTGGTCGCTCAGATAGTTCTGCATGGTGTAGGGCAGCACGAAATAGCCGTCGGCCAGACCCTGCATCAGAGCCGATGCACCCAGACGGTTGGCGCCGTGGTCGGAGAAGTTGCACTCGCCGATGGCGAAGAGGCCCTTCACTGAAGTCTGGAGCTCGTAGTCAACCCAGATACCGCCCATGGTATAGTGGCTTGCGGGGAAGATCATCATGGGGGTGTGGTAGGGGTTGTCGTCCGAAATCATCTGGTACATGTCGAAGAGGTTGCCGTAGCGGTCGCGTACGACATCCTCGCCAAGACGCTCAATGGCGTATTTGAAGTCGAGATATACGGCGTTGCCTGTACCTACGCCGTAGCCGGCGTCGCAGCGTTCCTTGGCGGCACGGCTGGCGATATCGCGGGGGCAGAGGTTACCGAAGGCGGGATAGCGGCGTTCGAGGTAGAAGTCGCGGTCTTCGTCGGGTATGTCGGTGGGTTTGAGCTTGCCGGCGCGGATTGCTTCGGCGTCTTCTTTTTTCTTGGGCACCCAGATGCGTCCGTCGTTACGCAGCGACTCGCTCATCAGAGTGAGCTTCGACTGGTCTTCGCCGTGTACGGGGATACAGGTGGGGTGGATCTGGGTGAAGGCGAGGTTGGCCAGGTAGGCGCCCTTCTTGAAGGCCTGTACGGCAGCGGAGCCGTTGCAGCCCATGGCGTTGGTGCTCAGGAAGAATGCGCGTCCGTAGCCGCCGGTGGCGAGTACTACGGCGTGGGCGGCGTAGCGTTCGATTTCGCCGGTGACGAGGTTACGCACGATGATACCGCGTGCGCGGCCGTCGATGATTACCACGTCGAGCATCTCGCGGCGGTTGAACGAGCGTACCTGACCCTTGTTGATCTGGCGGTTGAGCGATGCGTAGGCGCCGAGCAGCAGCTGCTGGCCGGTCTGACCCTTGGCGTAGAAAGTACGGCTTACCTGAGCGCCGCCGAACGAACGGTTGGCCAGCAGGCCGCCGTATTCGCGGGCGAAGGGCACACCCTGTGCCACGCACTGGTCGATGATGTTGTTCGACACTTCGGCCAGACGGTATACGTTGGCTTCGCGCGAGCGGAAGTCACCGCCTTTCACAGTGTCGTAGAACAGACGGTATACGGAGTCGCCGTCGTTCTGGTAGTTCTTGGCTGCGTTGATACCACCCTGAGCCGCGATGGAGTGTGCGCGACGGGGAGAATCCTGGATGCAGAAGTTATATACGTTGAAGCCCATTTCGCCGAGAGTCGAGGCGGCGGATGCGCCGGCCAGACCTGTACCTACGACGATGATGTCGAGGTTGCGCTTGTTGGCGGGGTTTACGAGCTTCTGGTGTGCCTTGTAGTTGGTCCATTTCTCAGCTACGGGACCTTCGGGGATCTTTGAATCGATGGTGTATTCGGGCATGTTGCCGGTTTCGATGTCTGCAAAGTCCTTCATGATGGGGCTTGAGTCTATCATGCCCTCGAGTTTTTTCATATCTATCATGATGCCGGGAAATTAGTTGGGTTGTTGGGTATTGCCGATCATATAGCCGATTTGCATGGAGGTCTGCTGTACGTTGCCGAAGTTCTTGCCGGGCATTACGCCGGGGAACTGTACCTTGCTGATGGAGTCGAGCAGCTGGGCTTCTTCCATGAACTGGCGGCCGGACTTTTCTACGAATTCCTGCTGGGCTGTGCGCTGGGCCATGGGGTCGTTGACAGCTTTGACAGCCTTGGTCATTTCCGAGAAGAATTCATTCTGCATCTTTTCGGCGTAGTTGTCCCAGTATTCGGCATACTGTTCCTGGAGGGCGCTGTCGGTGGTGTAGTATTTGTTCTGGGCGTGTACGGTGAATACAACGGCCTGGGCGATGAACAGCAGCACTACAATGGAGGTCCACCAGCAGCCGATTTTCTTCAGGCGGGGCATCCATACGTTGTTGTTCCAGCCCACAGTGTGGAGCATCGACCAGAAGCCGTGGTTCATGTGGAACCAGAGGGCGATGAAGCCGATGATGTATACGATCGGAGTCCAGATTTCGCTGAAAGCGAGCTGGAGCATCAGTGTACCCATGGCGGGGGGCACGGGGGTGCCGTCGAGCACGGGGAGCACGGCCAGTTCGGCGTGGCGGAGTTCCTGCCACTGCATTTTTGCCCAGAACTGGATGAGGTGTACTACCAGGAAGGCCAGGATGACGATACCGAGCACGAGCATGTTTTTCGATGCCCATTCCACCTGGGGCGGACGGCTGGTGACAGCGTAGCGGTCGGCGCCGCGGGCCTTACGGTTCTGAAGTGTCAGCCAGCAGGCGTACACTATGTGAATGATAAACAGCACTGCCAGTCCGGCCGAAGCGACCAGGGCATACCAGTTGGCGCCGAGAAACTCGCACACCACGTTGTAGGCGGTGGGCCAGATCAGGGCTACAGCGTTCATCAACACGTGAAAAGTTACGAATAGGACCAGACAGATACCCGTGAGGGCCATCACGAACTTACGTCCTATAGATGAGCTTGTTAACCACATAAGATGATTGAGATTAGTTAATTATTTGGAATTTATAGTTTGTTGCCTGTGTCATGGCGCGGACATAGTCCGCGAAAATTACTGCAAATTTAGCCTTATTTTTCGGTGTTCACAAATTTTTGGTGAATTTTCGTGGCGCTTTCACGCGCTTTTTCGCGGTGGT
This sequence comes from uncultured Porphyromonadaceae bacterium, assembly GCA_947177365.1. Taxonomy (GTDB): domain Bacteria; phylum Bacteroidota; class Bacteroidia; order Bacteroidales; family Muribaculaceae; genus CAG-873. The sequence goes on from CAMWUD010000024.1 coordinate 17,271, forward strand.
TTTCATGCTTTTCATGGCGGGCACTGTGTGGAGCGCGGGAATTACCAAAGGGAGATACCCGCGCCTGTAAGAGCCGGCTGCCCAGCGTTATGGGGAACCGGCTCAAATTGTCACACCGAGGCCATTTCTGTCACTTCCTGCAGGATGGCTACGGCTGTCTCTATGTCGGGTACGTCGGTTATGGCGAAACTGTTGCGGCCGTTGCGCTCGCGGATTTTCACCCGCAGAGGGTTGTGCTGTAGGTAGTTGAGCAGACGTCCGAACATCGGCGACTGGTAGTAGGCCTCGTTGCTGCGGTCCACGAAATACAGGTAGAGGCTGCCCCGGTGCATGGTCACTTTCTCTATGCCCAGCCGACGTCCCAGCCGGCGCAGTGTCGGCACACGGAGGAGTTCCTGCGCCTGACGCGGAAGGCGTCCGAAACGGTCTTCGAGCTGGCGGCGGAATTCCATCAGGTCGGTCTCGCGGTCGATGTTGTCAAGGCGCTGGTAGAGAGCTATGCGCTCGCTTTCCTGCGGTACATAGTCGGCGGGGAAGAGCAGCTCGAGGTCGGTCTCTATCAGGGTGTCGGCCACGTATTCTTCTTCGCCCGGCACGCTCTGTCCGTCGTCGGCGGTGAGGGTGCCGGCAAATTCCTCGGTGCGCAGCTCCATCACGGCCTCACGCAGTATTTTCTGATAGGTCTCGTAGCCCAAGTCGGCTATGAAGCCGCTCTGCTCGGCGCCCAAGAGGTTTCCGGCTCCGCGTATGTCGAGGTCCTGCATGGCGATGTGGATGCCTGAGCCGAGGTCTGAGAATCCCTCGATGGCCTGCAGGCGTCGGCGCGCCACCGGTGTCAGTGGATTGCCCGGGGGCACCATCAGGTAGCAGAATGCCTTGCGGTTGCTGCGTCCCACGCGTCCGCGCAGCTGATGCAGCTCGGAGAG
>CAMWUD010000025.1 GCA_947177365.1 uncultured Porphyromonadaceae bacterium
GAATCCTTGAAGCGGCGTTCGCCTTCATCGCGGAATTTCCGGTCGCGGCTGCTTTTGCCGTGTCCTTTGTCGGCCTTTTCGGCATCATGGTTCTTGAGCTTTCCTCCGGATTTGAGAAACGACTTCTTATCGCCTTCGAATATCACATATTCGCGGAGTTCACATTCGAGCGCACCGTTGAGTACGGCCACTTTTTCCGATGCAGCAAGTCCGATGCGGGTGAAGTATTCGTCGCGATAACCTATAATCCATGCGTGATAGCCCTGGAATACATTTTTCAGGCGGTTGCCTATGGTGGCGTACAGGGCATCCATGTCGGGAGCCGATATGCGTTCGCCGTAAGGCGGGTTGGTCACCAGAATACCTGCCGGCTGGGGTGCCTCTTCCCAACGTGATATGGGTTTGATTTCAAGCGATATATACTTTGCCATGCCGGCGCTCTTGATATTTTCGCGGGCAATGTCGACGGCTTTTGGCGATATGTCGGCGCCGACAATCGGATAGGCAGGCTCGCGCTCGGCGCTGTCATCGTTGAATATGCTGTCGAAAAGGTCGGCGTCGAAGTCTTTCCAGCGCTCGAAAGCGAAGCCGCGGCGGTATATGCCCGGATTGATATTGGCAGCTATCATTGCCGCCTCTATCAGGAATGTGCCCGAGCCGCACATCGGATCCACCAGCGGACAGTCGCCCCGGTAGCCGCTGCGCAGCAGTATGCCGGCGGCGAGCACCTCATTGATAGGTGCCTCTGTCTGAGCCACCCGGTAGCCGCGCTTGTGGAGCGATTCGCCCGAAGAATCGAGCGACAGGGTCACATCGGTGCCGCTGATATGCACGTTGATCATCACGTCGGCGTCGACCAGACGGACACCCGGACGCTTGTCAGCACCATAGCGGTCTTTGAACCAGTCGACTATGGCGTCTTTCACACGGTAGGTGACAAAGCGGGAATGAGAAAATTCGTCGCTGTAGGCCACGGTGTCGATCTGGAATGTCTTGTCGATAGTCATCAGCTGCGACCAGTCATATTCCTTGGCCTGCTCGTAGAGGCTGTCGGCATCCTTGGCCGAGAACTTGTAGAAAGGTTTGAGGATACGCAGGGCCGTGCGGCAGCACAGATTGGCCTTGTACAGCAATTCCTTGTCACCCTCGAACGCAACCATGCGTTTTCCGGGCATAACATTCTCAGCCCCGAGACTGCGGAGCTCCTCTGCCAGTACATCTTCCAGTCCCTGGAAGGTTTTGGCCACCATTTCAAACTTGTCGTTCATCGTGTTCGTGATTATTTTGTGCAAAGGTACAAAATTACTTGCATATAGCGCAGGGGCGAATATAAAAAAGATAGTTGAGCGTGCTCTGACAAATACGGCATGATTTTTGTTATATCATACAGTAGATAATAATCATACAACAATATATATTATGGAAAAAAACGAACTCGACCGTCTGAGCTACGCTCTCGGTCTCAGCATGGGCAACAACTTCCGTGCTTCCGGCATTCAGACAATCGACATACAGGAATTCGCCGACGGCGTCGCTGCCGTCTTCTATGGCAGCCAGCCCAAAATGACTTACGACGAGGCTAAGGCCGAGATTCAGAAGTTCTTCACCGAACTTGAGGCCAAGCAGCGTGAGGAAGCCGCAAAAATGGGCGAAATCAATGCCAAGGCAGGCGAGGAATTCCTTGCCGAGAACGGCAAACGCGCCGAAGTGCGTACCACTCCTTCAGGTCTCCAGTACGAAGTTATCAAGGAAGGCGACGGACCTCAGCCCGCTGCCGACGACCAGGTGGTGGTACACTACACCGGCAAGCTCATCGACGGTACTGTATTCGACTCCAGCGAAGACCGCGGCATGCCTGCCACATTCGGTGTCACTCAGGTAATCCCCGGCTGGGTAGAGGCTCTGCAGCTGATGAAAGCCGGTTCGACCTGGCGTCTGTTCATTCCGTCGGCTCTGGCCTACGGTCCCCAGGGTGCAGGCAACGTTATCGGTCCGAACGCCACACTTATTTTCGATGTCACCCTCATAGAGGTAGTGAAGAAATAAGAACTAAGGCTCTTATATGAAACATAACAGATTTCTTGCAATAGCCGCAGCTGCGGCTATTGCTTTTAGCACCCTTGCCTCCGGAAGTGCCCGTGAGCAGTCCGGACAGCTTGAAGCCGCCATGGGCACAGTTCTTGGCAACGCCCTCACGCGCTCAATCGAACAGATTGCCTCCTTGGGCATTCCTGTAGACCGCAATCAGGTGATAACCACCGTACTGAAAGTGCTTAACGGCAAGGAGACCGGTTTTACTCTTGCCGAGGCCGATGCGCTTATAGGGCAGTATGTGGATTCGGTACGCGCCGAGGCAAACAAACCTTTGAGCGAAGAGTCGCAGGCTGCTTTTCTTGAAAAGGCGGCTGCCGAACCGGGAGCCATGCTGCTGCCGTCCGGACTGGTGTTCAAGGTCATCACCGAGGGTGAAGGCCTTATGCCTGACGATAAAGACTCGGTGAAACTGCTCTATTCCGGCAGTCTGAGCAACGGCGAGGTCTTTGACTCCACCGATGAACCGGTCACTTTTACGGTGCGTAATCTTGTGCCGGGATTTACCGAAGGACTGAAAATGATGAAACCCGGCGGTACATATGAAATCACCTTCCCCGCCGCTCTTGGTTACGGCGAGAGAGGCATTCCCGGCGCCATACCGGGCAACGCCGCCTTGAAATTTACCGTCACTCTGCTGGAAATTATTCCTGAATGACGGACTCGATTATACAGAACTGTAGCCGCCTTGCAACATGCAAGGCGGCTACAGTTCTGTAAACCATCATCATCATTTTCCATATCCTGCCTGACTTGCAAGCTCGCTACGCTCGCTATCCGACAGGTCATGATTCATGAGAATCTCGGGCAGTTTTTCATAATTTGAAATAAAACGTTCTATAACTTCGTAATACTCTTCCGGCTTATAGCTTATGGCACGTCCGGCCGACTCCAGTCCGGCGAGTTCTTCGCGGAAAAGCAGTCCGGCTTTTTTATTCTTAACAGCATTGACAGCATCGGCCACACGCCGCATCTGTCCTATTATGCCGTCAGGAACATATGCCTCAGTATCAGGATAAACGATTTCAATCTCCCGCGGACATGAAGCCTCAAGCAGCGGTATATCCACACACAGCGACATAGTGTTGCCATCATACTCACTTTCAGCGGCCACACCATCGACCATGACAGACTGCGGCGGTACGAACCCGTTGACCTTTACAGTAAACTTCCTTTCCGACGGCATTCCGTCGTAGCTGCCTTTGCGAGCTTCGATATTTACAGTCAGTACATTGTTTCGGAAAGTCGATGACACTTCTGTAGTGGCGAAACAGTTGCGGTAATCCTTGTCATTTCCGTTGTCCTCATAAATAGAGAAATGTCCTTCATCGCCCGGATAGATATTGAGCTGGTATGAAAAATCATTGCCTCGCAGGTTTTTCTGTCCAGGCGACATCGGAATGATGCTTCCGGCCTTCACATACACCGGAGTCTCGTCGATGGCGAAATAGCGTCTGACAGTCCGGCCTCCTTCAAACATGGTGCCTGTGGCAAGTTCGTACCACTGGCAGCCTTCCGGCAGCCATATGTCCGCTGCCGAATAGAACTCGCCCTCCTCCATAGGCCTGGTCACAGGCATCACCAGCATATTGTCGCCGAACATATATTGGTTGCGGCAGTTATATGCCTCCTCGCATTCCGGATAGTCGTAATACATCGGTCGGCATACAGACACACCGCAGTCATGTGTCTGTCGAGCCATAGTGTAGATGTAGGGAGCCATGGCATATCGGTTTTCTATAATTCCCTTGATGATGCGGTAATATCGGTTTTCAAACGACCACGGTTCTTTTTTCAGATTCTCGTTTTTGGTGGAGTGGGTGCGGAGAATCGGGCTGTACTGTCCGAACTGCATCCAGCGGACGAACATCTCCGGTTCTATCCGTCCGATGCCGAAATGGTGTCCGCCTATGTCGTGGCTCCAGAAGCCATACAGCACATTTGATGCTGTGGCGTTGAAATATGGCTGGAAATCAAGTGAGTTCCATGTAATGGCAGCATCTCCTGAAAAACCTATCTGGTAGCGGTGGTTGCCAAGACCACCCCAGCGGTGATAAAGCATCGGACGCTCTGTGCGGTTACGCTCCATATCGCTGAAAAACACATAGTTTATCCACCATATATTGTCGAGACTGCCATATCTTTCGTCTTTCTGCTGCTGCTGCCAGTCAAGCCACCAGAAATCCACGCCGTCCTCCTGAAGCGGATGGATTATACCGTCAAGCCAGCTTTTCATAGCTGTTTTCGACGACCCGTCGTAAGGAATCTTTTTTCCTGCCGAGGGGTCAAGTCCCATCAGCTTCGCCACATCGGCATACTTCTCTTCATACGGATGTATGCCGTCGGCCGGATGTAGATTCATGGTTATTCTGAGGTCACTGTCTTTCACGAACTTCAGAAAAGCCTTCGGGTCGGGAAAGAGGCTGCGGTTCCAGGTATATCCTGTCCAGCCGCCTTTGCCTGCTTCGGTATAGTGCCAGTCCATGTCTATCACGAGCACATCGAGCGGTATGTCGTGTGATTTGAAGTCATTGACAAGCTGGCGGAGCTCGTTGTCGCTGTAGCACCAGTAACGCGACCACCAGTAGCCGAAAGCATAGCGTGGCGGCAGCGGTACCTTGCCGGAGAATTTTGTGAAGTCGTTGAGTGCCTGGCGGTAGTCGTGTCCGTAGACAAGTAGATACCAGTCGCGGGAATTTCTGTCACTTTCGTTTTCCGCTACCCATGGCCATTCGCTGTCATCAAATATCAGGCTGCCGCTGTCGTCGAGCAGAGTCCATCCGTCGCGGGCTATGAGACCGTCTTCTATAGGCATGGGCTTGTTCCCGTCGTAAGTCTGGAATTCTCCGTCGTAGCCGTCGAGAGTTCGGTAGGTTCCTTTCAGATTGGCTGTCTGTCTGTCGCCGGGATGCCAGGTGAAATCGGCATCGCTACGCAGGCATTTCACCGACAGGTTCCTGCGGTTGAAATCACCGCTGTTTTTTTTATATTTCAGTTCAAAGTCTTTGGTCGTGACGGTCACATATCCGTTTTTATCGGTCACTTTGGCATTGGTTGCCGGATAATCGCGTTCTATGGCCATAAGCGTCGGACTGTCGACAAACTTGCCGTCGGGAGCATACTCCATACGTACAGCGCCGTCGGAAATTACGGTAAACCGTACGTTTGAGTCGCTGTAGACTGTCTCTCCCCACGCAGTAGTGGGAAGAGACAGAGCGGTGAGAAATAATAATTTAAGCAATCGTTTCATTTAGGATATTTGGAAGTAAGATTAGAATCCATAGTTCTGAACCAGATTGGGATTGCGGTCGAGATATTCCTGATACACGGGCCACAGATAGTTCTGGTCGCCGAAGCTGCGGCGCATGAATACCTTGCGCCTGAAGAAGTCTTCCGCGTTGGTGGCCTGTGTGTCAAGACCGTAGATTGGTTCCGACAAGACTTCTTTCATCTTGAGCCAGCGTCGCAGGTCGGTGTAGCGCTTGCCTTCGTCGGCAAGCTCAACTCTGCGTTCGCGCCAGATCATCTGCCGCATCTCATCCTGTGAATAGCTGCCTTTGAACTGGGGTATGCCCGCACGCTCTCTGATAAGGTTCAGATACTTCAGCACTTCGGCCTGACGTGAAGTCCCATAGTATTCGTTCATGGCCTCGGCATAGTTCAGGTAGAACTCGCCGAGCCTGTAGATGATGCCGGGACGATATGGATAATTGTCGGGATTTTTCCGGCTTTCAGGATGAGCGCGTTTACGCATCAGATAGCCGCACTGCGGAGAGTCGTAGCTCGGGCCGCCGTCCTCGCCGCCATAAAGGAAGTTGATGTAGCGGTTGCTGTTCGGATAATATTCGCCATGCCATATGATTGACACATAGAAGCGCGGTTCGCGGTTGCAGAAGGCCATCGGAGTGCCGGCAGGAGTCACAAGCCCTTCGGTTCGGTCGGGATTCGACCAGTTCCAGGCGGTTTCGTAGTAGATGTCGTCGGCCGACACGCCGTCTTCAGAGTACTGGCTGTCCTGGTCTATAGGCAGCCCGTTGCGGGTGAAGTAGGCATCTACAAGATTCTGTGTCGCGCCGTAGGCACCGTTGCCGGCCGAGCCACGCGGCATCTTGTTCTGGTCATGCTCGCCGTAGTTGGAGTTGTTGTTCACCATTATGAGTTCCGGATTTTTGTCGCCGGTGGTGAGAAACAGGTTCTGCAGCGACAGGAAGGGGTCAATCTTTCCATCGGTGTATTCCTTGTAGAGGTCATAGACACCGCGTTCCGCAAGGTCGAGAAGTTCTCTGGTGGCCTCGGCCGCTTTCAGCCATTTCTCAGCGCTATAGGCTGCTGGAAACAGTGGTGTTCCGTCCGGATTTCTTACTCCGGCATACATACTGTTGCCGTTGAAAATCGGACTAGCCGCAAGCAGCAACACCTTGGCGCGGCAGGCGAGGGCGGCACCTTTTGTGAATCTGCCGAAGTCAGTTGCCCCGTTGGCTACCCGTTCGGGCAGAAGTGCGGCCAGCTCGCTGAATTCGTTGTCGAGCCATTCCACAATTTCATTGAGCGGGGTTCTCGGCATGAAGAGTTCCGCTGCGGAGGCATCGGCGCTTACCAGGTCTGTGACAAGCGGAAACGGACCGTATACCTCCAGCATCTGCGAGTACATATAGGCGATCATGAAGCGTGCCTGCAGCTTCATATAGTCCACATCTGCCTCCGACAGATTCTGAGATGGAAGGGAATGTACATTTTCCATAAACTTGTAGGCCGAGCGGACACACTTGTATGTGCTGCCCCACAGGTCGCAGTAATTGTTGTTGGCCGACCATGTGCCCTGGTTGGCCGCCGCCGACCACCAGCCGAAATTCGACCACATGAGCGGAATCTGTACATCATCGGCCAGCGTGTTGTAGCCGTAGGCCTGACCCCAGCCGTAGACGGGGTCCGGCAGAAAGCTGTATATATTGGCCAGCCAGCCGTTTATTTTTTCTATATCGTTGAATGCCATTTCCTCGGTGAGCATGTCGTCGGGTTCCTGGTCGAGATAAGCGCAGCCTCCGAGAGGCAGGGCTGCCAGAGTGCAGGCCACAGCCAAGGTTTTTATATATTTCTTCATTGTGTTGTCATTTAATTGAATGTGAAATCTATGCCTACCGACATGATGCGCGAGAGCGGATACTGTCGGTATCCCTCGCCGACAAGCTCCGGATCCCAGAGACGGAAGCTGGAGAATGTAAGCAGGTTGGTGGCGCGGAAGTAAATTCTCATATTCGACACCGCCTTGGAAATCTTCTTGCCCAAGGCCGGTGAATATCCGACCTCGAAGTTTTTAAGGCGCAGATAATTGCCGTCTTTAAGCCACCATGTCGACGGGCGGCTGTCGTTGTTGTTGGCGCCATAGGACAGACGCGGGTAGAACACGTTGTCGCTGGGATTTTCCTCCGTCCAGCGGTCATCCACATTTGAAAGTATATTGCCTAATGTACCCTGGCCGGTGCCGGGAATGAACAGGTTTCCTGTCATCAGGAACTGAGTCCGTCCTACCCCCTGGAACATGGCGCTGATGTCGAAACGGCGGTAGCGGAAACTGAATCCGAAGCCATACACAATTTCCGGAACCGAAGGCATGCCTATGGCGGTCATGTCGTCGTCGGTAAGCATTCCGTCGCCGTTAAGGTCGCGGTATTTGATATTTCCCGGTTTCACGCTGCCCCAGGACGATACAGGCAGACCGGGTTTCAGAATGCCGTTTTCCGGGTCGATGAAATCCTCGGTTTTGTACAGACCGTCGGAAATCAGGCCGTAATTGGCATTGATGCTGTTGCCTGTATGGGCGCGTGTGGTTCCTACTACACTGGCCGCCTCGTCATACTCCCTGATTGTATTGTGGGCGTAAGTCATGTTGCCCATCACAGTCAGACTCGTATTTGGGTTGAAAGCCTTTACATAGGTCATGTTCAGTTCCACGCCGTTATTGTCAACTTTGCCATAGTTGGCCCATGGCGCGTTCATGAATCCGGCGAGTTCGGGTATGGTTTTGCGCTGCATGAATATATCCTTGCGCTTTTCGGTAAACCAGTCGACATTCAGTGTCAGACTGTTGTTCATCAGCGACAGGTCGATGCCGATATTGCTTTTGGCAGCAGTTTCCCATGTCAGATTAGGCACACCGAACTGGTCTTCGCCCACGCCTTGATACCATGAGGTATTGGTATAGCCGAAATTATGTCCCGAGGCATTTCCGTTGAGAGTAGTCAGATAGCCGAAGCGGCGTCCGCCTCCTATCTGGTCGTTGCCTGCCAGACCATACGATGCGCGCAGGCGCAGCTGAGTGATTTTTTCCGCCATGCCTTCCATGAACTTCTCGTTTGACACCATCCAGCCCAGAGCCGCCGAGGGGAAAAAGCCGTAGCGGTATTTTCTGGCGAAATTCTCCGAACCGTTATATCCGAAGTTGAACTCCGCGAAATAGCGGCTGTCGTAATCGTAGGCCACACGTCCGGCCAGACCCTGGTGGCGGTAGGGGAAGGAGTAGATTGCGCCTGAAGCGTCTTCGTCGACATAGCTGCGCATGTTGTACAGCAGCAGACCCTCCACATTGTTCTTGCCGAAGCGGCGGCTGTAGCTCAGAGGCAGCTCGAAGTAGGTGGCGCGGTTGCCCCCGTATGATTTGCTGAAGCCCAGAAACTCATCGCCCGACGACACCAGAGAAGTCTGAAGCTCTCCCTGTTCATCGCGACCCGACGCTATGTAGTACGCAATGCTGCGTGTACGGTACATATTGTAGTTGTGCCAGATGTCGAACGAGAAGGTGGCTTTTACGTGAAGACCTTCGAGCGGACTCCACAGAGCGCCGAGATCCTGGTCGAGGGTTGCCACACTCTGTATCTGGCTCGAATAAGTGCGTTTGTAGCCTTCCTGTGTGGCCATGGCCCAGGGGTTCACACGGTTCGACAGTTTCGGGAACTGACCGTTGGAATACACATCGGGATGCACCATCGGCGGTGTCTCCATGGCATAGCCCAGCAGAGTGTTGATGTCGCATCCCGGGGCGCGGCGGTCCTGTATGAAGCCGCCGATGCTGGTGGTCAGCAGAGTCGAGGATGTGATGTTGAGGTCGATGTTTGAGCGGACATTATAGCGTGTGAGATTGATCGAACTGTTATAGCCGGTGCTTCGGTCCGATTCGATGATGCCTCCTTCATTGTAAATGCCCAGCACAAAGCGGTAGCGCAGCAGCGATGTGCCGCCGCTGACATCGGTGCTTACGCGCATGTTGCGGGCGTAGTCGGTGGTCACGCGGTCGAGCCAGTTGACCGACGGATACAGGTCGCGGTCAGTACCCATGCGGGTGTTTTCAATCTGTTCCTGACTGTAGGGCATGGTCTCGATACCCGACAGCCGGGCGGCGTCATTGATTACTTCCATATGCTTGGCGCCGTCGACAAACTCGGCTATCTTCAGCGGTGCCGATACACCGTAGTCGATTTTGAAACTGACTTTTGGAGCGCCAATCTGACCGCGTTTTGTCTTGATGACTATGGCGCCGTTGGCGCCGCGCACACCGTATACGGCGGTAGCCGAGGCATCTTTCAGCACCGAGAACGACTCGATTTCTTCAGGCGACAGGGCGTCAAGGCTGCGTTCGATGCCGTCGATGATAATCAGAGGCTCGGCATTGGCGCCGAAGGTGTTTATGCCTCGGATCCAGAAGTCCGAGGAGTCATAGCCAGGTTCTCCGCTCCGCTGTACACCTATCACACCGGGAAGTGCGCCGACAAGAGCGTTGGAGATATTGGCTGTCTGGTTGCGTGTCAGCACTTCCGGTTCCAGAGTGGAGATAGCGCCGATTACCGACTCTTTCTTTCTGGAACCGAAGCCAACTACCACCACTTCGTCCATCACGTTGTCAGGCAGCAGTCTTACTATTATTTCCGTCTGGTCAGGCGCGAACTTCACTTTCTGAGGTGCGAAACCTACATAGCTTACTGTCAGTTCACGGGCATCTGTCTTTAAGGTGAACAGTCCGTCGAGATTGGTAATCGTGCCTTCCGTTGGACTGACAGCCACGGTGGCGCCTATCAGAGGTTCGTTGTTCTCGTCTATTACTTTTCCGGTAAGTGTTCTGGTCTGAGCTGCGGCTGTTTCCGGCAAAAGCACCGAGAATAAGGCAAGCAGAACCGCTAAAATATATCTGTGCATTGTGTCTTTTCTGATTTGAAGGTTATAGATCTGTTTCGGTGCATGTCAGCACTACGGCGTGCACACCGTTGGATACATCAAGCGTGATACGGTAATATTTGTCATCGTCGGTATATTTTGTCGCCACGATATTTCCGTCGACACTCTGCTCGAAATTGCCTGAGTCATTCACGCCGAACCAGTCCGAGTCCACTCTGGCATAATCGTTGCCACCGAACTCTCCTCCCCAGCCTTTCTGCCAGTAGAATTTTATTGACAGTCCGTAGTAGAGCTTCACGGTGAGTTCATATGTGTGGTCGCCTGTCTTGGCCATGCACAGACCCTTGTCGGTGTTCCAGTCAACCCGGTTGTTTTTGTCCGGTTTGCCGTATTCGGCATTGCCAATGCACCAGATGGCCAGCTGATTGCCGTTTTCATCAAAACCGGCATATTCGTTGCCGTTCATGCGCTCTACTCTTATATAGCCGTACTCGTCTTCGCGCGTCACCTTATAGATGCCGTCTTCGGCCCGGAACAGCCAGTGGTCGCCCGACTTTTCAAAGAAGTCCACATCGATCCAGCAGTCCTGCGGCAGTCCTTCAAAGTAGACCGGCTGTCCTTTCCTGATGGTTTTGGTCACAGATGCTCTGTCGTTTTCCAGCCGGAAAGTCGATGGCAGCACCGGTACCTGGGCTGTATATGACAGCGTGTTGTAGCTTACAGTCACATTTCTGACAGTCTCGTCGTCAGAGGCTATGAGACTGAACGAGGCCGGAACCGAAGCCGAAGCCCCCTCCGCACCCCAGTAGAGCCGGCGTTCGCCTGAGGCGAACGATTCAGCCGACGGCTCCGGCGATACAAAGTATCCGCTCAGCTGTCCCGGCAGATCGCCACTGTAGCTGTAGCTGTTTTCGCCGTCGAGGTCGAAACGGAACTGTCGGCCGCCCTCGTCGGCCATAAAAGTGATGTAGGGATAGCTGCGGTGCGAGCAGTCGGTCAGGCAGGTGGTCTCCGTGTGATACGACGTATTGTCAAGAGCCAGAGCCATGACTGTGAGTCTGGAGTCAGGGAGGTCTTTTACCGCAGGCACGGCGATGCGTCCACGGTAAATTCCGTCGCCGGAGGATTCGGTGACTTTGGCAATCGACAGAATATCGCTTCCGTTGATTACCGACACTGTGACGTTCTGCAGAGCAGTGTCATCGGCGACCTTTACGGCAAAGTCCACAGAGTCGCCGTAGCATACCGACGCTGGAAAGTCGAGCGACACAATCGCCGGCTTCGTAAGCCCGGTCTCTTCGCTGCATGCGGCGGCTATAAGAGCCATGCCGGCAGCCAGAGTCAATAATTGTTTTTTCATGTGCATTGATTTGATTTATTGTCAAACCGGCTCTTATGAAACGGCTCTAATGGCCTGTCGGTAATAAGAGCCGGCTCTTGGGATTATGAGGCAGTCGCCTCCTGCACTGCAAAATTACGAAGCGCCGTCGAGAGTTTTCGGCTGTATAAGTCGTATGAAAGTGGTATGTAAATATGTGTGAACGCCAAACGGTTGATTAATAATTGTATAGGTTGTGTATAGGTAGGGCTTTTTGTAAACCGTTGTCCCGAATTTGTAAATCATTTGTGGTTGCGTAAAGCACTACTGATAGCCCTTGATGTCCTTTACCATGCGGTCGAAATCCTTTTCCGGGTCAATGGCCTTGTGGCGGATTTTCATGCGGTAATTATAGATGGTGGAAAGCGAATATCTGAGCAGATGCGCTATGTCCGACGATGAATCTATGCCTAAGCGGATGAGGGCGAATATACGCAGTTCAGGAGTCATGGCGCCATTTTTCTTCAGCGAAATCCGTTCGTCGGGTTTCAGCAGCCGGTTGAACTGTTCCACAAAGCAGGGATACATGTCCAGAAACGTGCGGTCGAACATCATGTTGCGTTCGTCGGTGCTGAGGTCGGAATCGCTGAAGCCGGTGATTATATCGTGGATTTCGCCGTATTTCTTCTGAGCGAGCTTCACATCGATGCTTTTTACGAAGCGGCTCAGACGGTCGGAACTCCGTGCCGACATCTCCAGAAAAATCTTTATCGACTGTTCTTTCACGCGGTCGGCATCGGTTACTTTTTCTTTCAGCTGTTCGATTACTATTTTTTCATCATGCAGTATGCGGTTGAGAGCCTTGACCTTTCTCACCTGCTTCATCATCAGCAGCACCGACACCACCGATACAGACAGCAGAAACAGCGACACACACACCATTATCACCTTGTTGCGGTTGGCTCTGGCGAGAAGCTGCGCATGGGCACCGTCTATGAGATGCTGCATTCTTGCCATCTGTTTCAGCCTGTAGGGCGTGTTGTAGAACATGGCGTCGTCCATCGACCGCGATATATACCTTACCGCTCTGTCTATGTCGCCCCCGGCATAGAGTATGCGGGCGCACACAGCCATGGCCGCATTGTCTTTTATGTCGGAGCGTACATCGGCGATTGCCGAACGGGCTGCCCATTCAAGCATCTGCACCGTGTCGGCCAAAGCATCGTAGATCTGCATGCGGTCGAAGGCTATGCTGGCTGCCTCCACGCTTTCAGGATTCACCGACATCCAGCGCAGGCGGTTTATGCGCAGCGCTTCCTGAAGGTCGCCACGCTCTCTGGCACGCGACTCCTCGAATTCAAGCCTCAGAGGCGCCGACTCCGGCAGCAGCGCCGTCAGAGAGTCGGCGTTGACTCTTGCGAGGCTGTCGTAATAGGAGGCGTACTCGCTGTCGCGGCTGTTGTATTTCATATTGTTGTACAGGTAGGCGAACACTTCATGGCGCCTGATCCGGTTGTCGCGGTCCAGAGTCTGAGGGTCGATTTTGTTCAGTTCGCTCAAGGCGAGTTCATACTGTCCGATGCCCACATTCATGCGTGCCCGCTGAAGCAGTTCCTTGTCAAGGATATTTTTGTCGGACAGTTGCCGGGCAATGGCTATTTTCTTTTCCAGATAGCTGTAGGTGGAGTCGAACTGATAGGCATAGTAGGCGTTATAGAGCGAATCGTACAGAGCGTAGAGCTCTGACGCCTGCAGGCGGTCGGTGACAGTTTTCGACAGCTTGTCGATTCTCCTGCGTCTGTCATCGGTCCGGCTCTGGTCTTGCGTCAGTATATAGTCGAGACGGGACAGAACCGAATCGCAGCGCTCGCGGTCGTCGCTCCGGTATGTTCCGCTGCCTGTGCAGGCATATGTCGAAATCAGCAGCAGATATAAAATGGCCGCCGGAGCCGGACGGAATATTGAAAAACGGAAGTCTGATATAGATAACAGTGATATGAATTTTGGCAGACAGCGGTTGAGGACGAATCTTTTCATCCAATAAAGTTATATACTTTTTTTGATTTGATAGCTGTTATATACGTTAATTAACAATTGTTTTATTGTGAACGTGCGTTTTTACTCCGCATATGTAGTGTTGGCCACTGTTTCACTCAGCTGGCCGTTGATCAGACGGGCATAGGCGCCACCGAGAGCCATGAGGCTGTCGTGGCTTCCGCTCTCTGTTATCTGTCCGTTGTCGATGTAGTGGATTACATCGGCATGACGGATGGTGGAGAGCCGGTGCGCGGCCACAATCAGGGTGCGTCCGGCCTTGAAGGCCTGTATGTTGCTCACTATACGGCTCTCGTTGGCGGCATCGAGCGACGATGTGGCCTCGTCGAGAATTATTATTTCCGGAGCCTTGTAGACAGCCCTGGCTATGAGCAGGCGCTGCACCTGTCCGCCGCTGAGTTCCATTCCGGCTACACCTAATCGCGTGTCGTAGGTCATGGGCAGGGTCTTTACAAACTCGTCCAGACAGGCTATCGTCGCAGCCTCACGCACTCTTTCCATGTCCGGGTTTTCCTCGCTCAGAGCTATGTTCTCCGCTATGGTTCCGCTGAAAACGGTACCCGACTGCATCACTATAGAACAGCAGGCCAGCCATGCCGAGGAATCTATGTCCTCCAGAGAGGTATGACCGCTGAACACGCTGCCGGATGTAGGCTTGTGAAGCCCCAGAATCAGTTTCACCAAAGTGGATTTACCGCATCCGCTCGGACCTACGAAAGCTACTGTATCGCCGCGTCTGACTGTCAGATTGATATTTCGCAATATATATGGCGATGCGGCTCCCGGATATTTGAAATCCACCTCGCGCAGGCATATGTCGCCGTGGCTGAAGTGTTTCAGACGGTCGGCGGGAGCGTCGGGCGCATTGAGAATCTCGTCCACTCTCTCGTATGAAGTGGTGGCGTCTTGGACTGAGAAAATCGAACTTACAAGAGTGGAGAAAGGCTGTGCCAGACGGCCTGCGATATAACTCACGGTCATCATGCCTCCGAGCGACATCTTGCCGTTGATTACCAGCGTGGCGCACAGACCGGTGACGGTGATGTCGCGCAACTGGGTAATAAGATTCTGTCCGCTGCCTATGAAGAATCGCAGGAAATATGATTTCATGGCAAGGCGGTTCGACTCCTCCTGCACTTTGCGCCATTTGCCCAGACGCACGTTTTCGGCATTGTTCGACTTTATTTCCGACATTCCGTGTACCAGCTCATAAAGGTTGTTGCGGTTCTCCGATGCGCAGGCGCTCAGTGAATGGTCAATAGACTTGCGACGGGCAAGAAAGCCCGTCGACCATGCCACTCCTACCAGAGTCATTCCGGTAAATATGGTGAAAATCAATACACTGTAGTGAATCAGCAACACCGAAAACACCACCAGCGACAGCAGTGCGAACAGTGTGGTGCGTGGAAATGAAAGCAGAAATTCTTTGATGCGGTTCTGGTCTTCGGTTTTCTGAATGAGGTCGGACTTTACCTTGCGCTCGAAGAAGTCCATAGGCAGACGTATCAGTTTGCACAGATAGCGGTTCATCATGTCTATGCCCATGCTGAGACCCAGACGCGTAAGCACATACTCCGACAGCGAGCTTGTGAGATAATAGCCCGCGAACACACACAGCTGGCTCAGGGCAAGCATCCACACCAGCGATATGTTTTTGTTGGCTATGCCTTCGTCGACTGTATGCTGCAGCAGCAGCGGCAGAGCTACATCGGCACACATGCCGATGACTGCCAAAAGCAGCACTGCGGCGAAGCGCCAGCCGTGCCTTCGGATGGTTTCGGCCCCCATGGCTATAAGTCCGCGGTGACGCTTGTCCGGCTCCTTGCCGGCTTTGAAATCATCGGTCGGTTCGGTGAGCACGGCTATTCCATGTCCGGCATTTCCGCACCACGATTTGTGGAAGTCATCGGCCGGCACTTTTATATTGCCCTTGGCCGGATCGGCTATGTGGAAGAGTGTTCCATCCTTGCTCACCTTGTGCAGCACCACAAAGTGATTCTGGTTCCAGAACACTATGGCCGGCAGAGGCATGCGGACAGCTTCTTCCATCGGAAGCTTTACAGCGCGGGAGTGTATATTCAGTTTCTGCAGTCCGGAGGCAAGTTCCTGTATCGACACACCGCTGCGGCTCATGTCGCACAGTTCGCGGAGGCGTTTGAGCGGCATCACGCGCCCCCAGTATGCGGCGATTATCCTGATGCAGGTAATGCCGCAATCTGAGTGCTCAAGCTGTCGGTATGCACGTATCTTACCCATTGCTATCCGGCTCTTAACGGTCGTCAAGCGAAGAAGAAGTACTTGTCTTGGCCTTTCTTAGAGTATTTTTACCGAAAGTATAAGAGGCAGACAGACTCATTGAGAACGGATTTGTCAGAGTCTTTGACCAATAATGCAGACTCGGGGTATCCATTATGGTGATACGGCTTGGCGGAATGATGTTGATTGCCGACAGCGACAGTCTCCAGCTATCGCCAAACTGCTTATTGATACTTGCCGAGGCATCATTGCTCCAGCGGTATGAATAGAAGGTTGAGCGTGACGGGCTGGTCAGACTGTAGTTCAGGCTTGCAGTAATTCCGTGTTTGGGCGAGATTATAATGTAGTTGTTGATGCCCAGACCCCATGCCCAGCCTAAAACTTTGGTGTGGGGAGAAGCCACGCCGCCATCATCATAGCGGTACTGTGCTGTAGTTCTGGCTGAAAGCGACCAGCGTTTGAACAGCATCTTCTGGAATCCTAATGTTATGCGTGTAAGTAAGAATTTACCTGTATTGGCATATGTAGTCTTTACAATACCCGGCTCCGGCGACTCAATGTAATCACTCACCAATGAATTGCTCTTGTTGAAAAGCACATGACTATAAAGCGAATTCTGCCAGCAATAGAAGAGACTGAGAACATGAGTCTTGGAGGTTTTGAGATAAGGATTGCCACATGAATATGTAGTAGGAGATGTCCAGGTTTCGACAGGATTCATCTGGTGGAAACTTGGACGCTCTATGGCGAGCTTGTATGCGAGATGTATTTGTTGTGATGCGCGGGCCGGAAAAAAATCAATCTCAGCCTCTGGCATCAGGTCGAAATTGTTGTTTTTGCTTTTCTGTCCGTTTACTCGCTGGTCGATGTGCTGAGTGATATTTTCCATGCGCAGGCCAAGAGAATACTGAATCCATTTTATTGGCTGGTGCAGAAAATTCACATAGGCCTTGTGGAGATATTCATCGTAACGATAGTCGTTGGTACGCAGAAAGTTGTTGTTGTCAGATGTATTGTGTATCGACGAACTCATGTAGTGGTAGCCTGCATCGAACTTGGCTGTGGAGCTGAAATGTTTTTCCATGTCGGCCTTGATTCCGTAGATGGAGGTCTTTTCTCCGAAATACTCGCTGTAATCTCCTGACGATAATCCCCACCAGTCGGTCTGTGAACGACCACTATCTCTGTAATAATCCGCTACAGCCTCTATGTAGGACGACCCGGTTTTGTCGAGGTTCAGATGATATGTTCCTACAGCCGCTACTTGTGGAGGATGTTTTGTTTCATACGACTTGTTGCCCGAATATATATCTGACACTGAGCCGTCGGGCAACATTGTCGATATATCGGAATTATTACTGCTGCTGTTGTAGTTCTTGCGTACCATAACATATGCGCCGACATATGAATTGGCGTTAAGGTCGTATTGTGCACTTAGCGCAGGGGTAATATTTCCGCCATTTGAGTTCGACTTATTATAGCGTGATTCTGAAATACCGTCATCCAGAAAGTCTGTCTCGGAGCGGTTTTTTGATGTACTGTTGCTTCCTCCTCCTGACATGTCAACGTGTAAGGCCAGACGGTTGTGTGTGTAATTTATCGCTGCGGCGCCGCTGCCGCCATATGTATTGTCGGCTACACGGACCGACGCGTTGACCGAACCAAGAATACCTTCATCCGGACGATCCATTATCACATTGATTATCGACCCACGCTGAGAAGCCCCTGACGACTGAACCACAATTATTTCCTTGATATTCTGGGCCGGAATGCTTTGCAGGTAGCGCATAATCTGGAGTTTATCCATTAGAGGCTTGCGTCCGTTCAGATAAATCGTGGCTTCTGAGCCTCCGATAATACTGAATCCATCTGACTGACGCTCAATCATTGGCATAATACCTATCAGCTCGAAACTGTTACTGACAAGAGATACATAAGAATTGGGACGAATAGAGAAATTGCCAAGTCCGCGTTTTACAGTAGGTTTCGACGCTACTACTTTCAGTTCATCTAGTAAGAGCTGACTTTGTATATCAAGGACAATTTCATTATTGCTGTTGTTTTGTACCGTGTTTTCATAATCTTTGAATCCAAGACACGAGACAAGCAGAATATAATCGTTGCAGACCGAGTCGGCGGAAAGCCGGAATTTGCCCTCATCATCTGTGCTGACAGCATCAACCAAGAGCGAGTCCTGCGGATGCAGAAGCGATACCGCAGCCCCGACAACCGGATCACCGATACTGTCGCGAACACAGCCTTCGATACGCGCATGGAGGCTCAGTGATATTAATGCGGT
>CAMWUD010000026.1 GCA_947177365.1 uncultured Porphyromonadaceae bacterium
GTTCGGCACCTGCGGGGTCGGCAAATTCATGACACCTTCCGATGGCATCATACATGGTCAGACCGAAGTCCAGCTGCGCACCTATATGATGCATGTAAATATCCTGGTCGTCACTGAAGTAGCCGAATACTTCGGCTATGTTGCTGCTCTGCATGGCCATGAATTCAAGTCCGGTGTAGACCGATGTCTTTCCGCTGCCGTTGTTGCCGAGTATCACGCTCGACACAGGCCGGAGGCCTGCGTTGTCGGTGAAGTCGATACAATACGGTTTTTTACCGGGTGGATCCGGATATGCGCGGAACGAGGTCATCAGAAGTCTTGCCGGCCTGAAGTCGCCCGACCGACGGCTTTCTTCCATAGTCGCGTAGATTTCCGTCTCGGGTACGAGCGTGAACTGCACATAGAGGTCGATAAAGCTGGGCGTACACCCGGCTTCGACCACAGCTGTAAGGAGACGGTTGAAATAGGGGTTGCCGGGATAGCGGCGGCAGCCCTCGGAAATTATTCTCAGCAGGTTATGAATCACTTGCCTCAGATGTAGTCCGGCGATTCCAGGACATGGGGGAGCGGGAAATGTCTATTCCTCGGCGTCCATTTCGTATATGGGGTGTGACGCTCTGAAGAAGCGGCGCCAGTAATAACTGTCTTTTTCTTTTTCTACAAAGTAGTACAGCGGCACCACGTAGCCGCCGTCTATTAGGCGGTCGATGGCGCGGTTTATCTCGAGTTTGCCTTCCGGACTGCGCATCATGCGGCGCGGACGTCCGTAAAGCGATTCGAATGTCTCGAGATAGTATCCGCTTCTGACACGGTGTATGTTGTTGTCAGGACGGTTGTTCTGACTGTTTTTCAGGCTATAGCCCCGGTTGAATATGCCTTCTACCACCTGTGTGGGGGTCTCGGATGTATAAAGCACCAGCGATGTAAGCATGCGGTATGTGACGGCATAATTCTCCGGCGTGACACAGTCGGGCAATTCGATGCGCGTCCGCCGTGATGTACTGGTGATGTTGTCGTTGTAGAGCCTGTTGAATTCGGCTGCGAGCGACGGCGCCAGACGGCTGCCCACTATCAGCTGGAGGTCGTACGGACGGATGCAGGCGCCGGACATTCCGGCGAGTCCGGTGTTTTCTTTCTCCCGGATCATGGTGGAGAGCGAGAGCATGTAGTTGACCAGCACTGTCAGGGAGTTGTAGAGCCGCTGACTTACCCGGTGCAGGCGGATGTCGTTGTCGTTGACTATGGTTTCCGAGGCCGATGTCACCGGGTCGGATATGGTATGCTGTCTTGCGAAAGTGGTCCATATGCGGCGGTATTCGGCGTTTTCGAATATGTCGTCGCTCTGCAGACGGCTCTCGCTGAACATATTGGGCGAGTAGCACACCAGCTGAAGGTCGCCCGCATGACTGAACACACGCAGCTTGGAGAAGTCGTTGTTGTACAGGCGCGATGCGTCGCTGTTGATTATCACCGTGAAGTTGGGATTCTCGCTATCTCCTGTAGTGTAATATCTGTCTTCGGAGTATTTCTGTCTGAGTCCTTCGACAAACTGATTGTAAAGGGCTTTGCCGTCGCCTCCGATATGGCATATCGGGAATTCGATGTCGACGGGCAGGCAGTCGCGCGCCACTATCGCGGCAAGATCGCGCGCCTTGCGGCGGGCTTCTTTTATATTGCTTATAATCAGGGGAAGTTCGTCTGATATGGAACCATGAGGCAACTTGACATTTTCATTGCGCTTATAGGCATACAGACTGAGATAGTCGGGTCGGCGGCCTGTAAGATACTGGATTTCATCGGACACTGCGCGCAGGGTTTCCGATGTGATTATTATGTCGTCGAGTATCAGCGCGTCGGACTGCTCCAGCGACCTGTCGCTGAACACAAAGGGCAGGCCGTGCTCTGTGGTGTAGATGCACGAATCAGAGGCCAGCAGAGCTTCGAGTTCATCGCGCTGGCTCTCGGTGAGTTTATGTTCTTTTATCCAAGTAATCAGGCGTGGCATCTTCCTTGACAGGGCAACAACAACTACCGTACGTTGTTCTTGGGCTTTTCGCCGCAGGTAGCCGGTCAGTGCCTCATACCATGCTTGGATCAGATTTTCTTCCATCTGTAATGGAGTGTCAGTTTGTTTGGTTGGGTGCTGTGATTGGGGGCTTGCACTTCGTGCAATAGACAAAGTTAGCCAATCAGACGGCCAAACGCAATATTTTAAACATTTATTTAGTTTATTAACACTTGTGTTATATTTATTTTACATTTCCACAAGCGTTTCAAGCTTTGTCTGTCTACACCAGCGAGGCCTTGAAGGCTGCCTGGTCGAGGGTGAAGGCGCGGAGGTCGGATGTGCGCAGGAGGTCGATGCGGAGACGGTTTTCCTCGCTGTCCGGCTCCAGATCGCCGTCGCGGGCGGCGTTGAACCATTCTTCAAGTGTCAGGGCAAGCCAGCGGAGGGGGGTGGTGAGAAAGGCCGCCTGACGCTGGCGTATGCGCGATTTGATGGCGCGGTAGAGCAGGGCGTCGCTGATGCTGCGGTCGCCTTGCAGACGGGCGCGGAACACCCGCAGAATGGCCGCATTCTGCGGCTCATCGGGCGCCGGACGTCGGTAGACGATGCGGTGCAGCAGGTCGTAGGAATCGAGCTGCGACAGCAGTTCGTTGGCGGGCAGTTCGGGTATACGGGTCTCGAATTCCGATATCAGGCGGCGTGCCTGACGCAGCAGGGGCTGTGCGTCGGGTGCCGTGAAGCTGTCGAATGCGCTGAGCTGTGAGAGGAGTGTCTGCATTATACGATGTGTTCGAGGTCTATGGTGTTGATCTGCACGGTGGCGCAGCCGAGTATGTCGAGACGGATCTGGAGCTGACTCTTGCCGTCGGGCAAGGCCACAACCTCGCCTTCGAGTCCGCGCAGACCGCCGCGTATCACCCGCACTTTGTCGCCATGGGCAAGGGGGCGTTCGGCGAACATCACGGGCGAGTCGGAGTGCCCGAGCATGAAGCGGAGCTGCTCTATCTGCACATCGGGTATCACTGCCACCGGACGTCCGACTGTCTGCGGTGTGGCGGCCTTGTTGGTCATAAAGCGATAGATATACGGCAGTTTCACTGCTTCGAGGCGCTCGCGTTCGGTGCAGCGTATAAACACCAGCGAGGGTATGACCACCCGCTCCACCATGGCCCGGCGTCCGTTGCGCCACAGCCGCATTTCTTCCTGTGTGGCCACATAGACGGTATAGCCTGCCTTGGCAAGTCGCTGGGCAGTGGCTTTCTCGCTGTTGTGGTTGACAATGGCCACATACCAGCGGGCTGAGTCCACGCCTACGGCGCCGCCAACGCCATTGGGCGCTGTCGTAACGCTGTCGGTAGGCTTGTGCGTTTCCATCTTTTAAGTGTCTCTTAGGAAGAGATATGGAAAAAATCCCTTAAAAAATTCGCACACCCACAACATCTAACCAGCTAACGTACAAAGGATTATAGACACACACCCGTCACATTGCCCGAAGAAGTGATGCAGTAGGAAATCAATAAGAGTGAAACTATTAAAAAGCGCCGGTTTTTCCGGCGTGAAAAGAGCTAACCATCCGATAATGTACGATTTGCGTATATCACAAATAATTCGTAAATTTGCAGCCGATTTCACAATCTCTTCCTAAGAGATTTGGATTTATAGCGGAGTGGAGGCATCCCTGCCTCCACAATTTAATTATTCAAGTTTACGGATGTAATTTACTGAGTAATTGTTATTTACAGCGGACGCACCATGGTGCGTCCCTACATTGCATGAAATCCGATTTCTACGGTTTCTCTTGCGAATGTATTTATATACGTATGTAACTGTGGAGGCAGGGATGCCTCCACTCCGAACGACAGCGCGGACGCACCTTGGTGCGTCCCTACATTGCTTGAAATCCGATTTCATCGGTTTCATCCCGGAGTGGAGGCATCCCTGCCTCCACAATTTAATTATTCAAGTTTATAGGTGTAACTTACTGTGTAACTGCTATTTACAGCGGACGCACCATGGTGCGTCCCTACATTGCTTGAAATCCGATTTCCTCGGTTTATCCCGGAGTGGAGGCATCCCTGCCTCCACAATTTAATTATTCAAGTTTACGGGTGTAACATACTGTGTATTTGCTACTTACAGCGGACGCACCATGGTGCGTCCCTACATTGTCTGAAATCCGATTTCTACGGTTTCTCTTGCGAAAGTAATTATATACGTATGTAACTGTGGAGGCAGGGATGCCTCCACTCCGAACGACAGCGCGGACGCACCTTGGTGCGCCCGCGCTGTCGTTTTATCAATTTACATCGGTCTGCCGCCGGGAGGTGGGCCTCCGGGGCCTCCGGGTCCGTGACGGAAGTCATTGCGGCTTTCGGGCTGACGTCCGCTGCCGAAGGTGTTGAACTTATAGGCCACTGTCACCATGAAGTAGCGGGTGAGGGAGTTATAGCGGATGTCCTCGCTGTAGTTGGCGTTGACGGTGCGTTGCACGTTCGACTTCTGCTGGAGCAGGTCATATGCCTTGAGGCTCACGGTCATGGCGCGACCGCGCAGGAAGCTGTAACTGAGCGTTGCGTTCCACATCCATTGCTTGCTGTCGAATCCCTGGCTGTAGCCGCTGGTGGCGCTGTATTCCACGTCGGTGCCCACAGAAAGACCGAAGGGCGCGTTGTAAGTGCCGCGGAAGTTGCCGCCATAGCTGTGGACTGTGCGTCCGGCTGTGGTGGGCAGCGAATAGTGTACGGTCTGGAGCGAGTAGAAGGGGCGGAGTTCAAGTTCCAGATTGTCGGGACGCCAGCTCAGCCCGGGCTGCTCGCGAAGCATCAGCGAACCGCTGCGGTTGCGCTCGCCGTTGTTGAAGCTGACCGCTGTGGCATAGTTGGCCATGAGGAAGTTGCTGAACATGAACTGACGGTTGCGCAGGGGCATCGAGAGCATGTTCATGCCGCGGATGTTCCATACGCCGCCTACGTTCTCGTAGGTGGTGGTCTGTCCGCCGGTGAGGTCGTCGTAGGTAGTCTTGCTGACGATGGAGTTCTGCACGAGCTGTCCGTCGACCATGGTCATGATGGAGCGCTGTGCCTCGGCGTTGAAGTCCTGGAAACGGAGGCGTACGTTGTGGCTGAACGACGGATTCAGGTCGGGGTTACCGACAACGATGCGGAGCGGGTCGCTCATGTCGGCCACGGGCTGCAGCTGAGCCATGGTGGGCTGCGATGAGCGTCCCATATAGTCGACGTTGAGCGAGCGCGATTTGCCCATCTTGTAGCGGTAGCGGAGGTAGGGCGCCACGTTGAGCACATTGCGGACGGGTATGGATTTGTCGTGGTTCACTTCTCCGTCGCTGTAGAGGTAGATGCTCTTGGAGCTTTGGGGCACCAGCGACAGACCCACATCGATGGAACCGGTCTTGGACACATGCTTGAAGCCGGCGCGGATGTCCTGGCTCATGTAGTCGTTGCGGAAGCGGTTGGTGAGGTCTTCGTTGAGTATGAGGTCTTCGCCTATCAGGGGCTCGCCTGCGAAGCCGTCGGGCCACAGCACGGGATGGTCGTAGGTGAGTTTGTCGGCGTTGTTCCAGCGGTACTGGAAGCGGTAGGCCACGGTGAGGAAGTTGCCGTTGCGGACGTTGCCCAGAGGCTCGGTCCACGACACACGGGCGCTGATGTTGTTGCTCCATGTATGGTTGTCGGACCACTGGTCCATGATGTCGATGGAGTCGCCCAGAAGGAAGAATTTGTTCCAGGAGTAGTTGTCGGTCTTCTCGCGGGTGTCGGAGAGGCTGTAGTTGGCGAAGAACGATATGGAGCGGCCGGGCTTGCTGCGCACCTTGTGGTTGTAGATGAGCTGTCCGCGGAATTCGTAGTTGTCGCCCAGCGACGACTGTTCGTTGCGGCTGCGGGTGACTTCGGCCAGGGCGCCGTTGCGGGTCAACGCGTCGGAGAGCGACCATGAGTCGTTGCGAGAGTAGCTGAAGTTGGGGCGGAACTCGAAGGTGTTGAACGAGTCGGGCTGCCACTGCACGCGGAAGTCGGCTCGTACGGTATGTCCGCGGTCGCGGGCCGATTTGTCGGTGTCGTAATATGAGCTGGAGTCGGGGAATATGTAGGTGCGGGCCGACGATGTGCGTGTGTCGCGGTCGGTGTGGCTGTACATCAGGTTGCCGCCCACACGGAATATCTCGTCCTTGCCTATGTTGAAGTTCAGACCGAGCGCCTGCGACTTGGTGATGCCGTTGTCGCCTCCGAAGCGGCGGAAACGCCCCGACATGCCGTCGTTGAATCCGAGTTCGTTGACATTGTTGAAGTTGCCCAGCAGTGTGAGCTGGTTGCCGTTCCAGAAGCGGTTGACTATGAAGTTGCCTTTATAGCGGTTGTCGGTGCCGTAACCGGCCTCGGCGTTTCCGAACCAGCCGTTGTTCATGCCTTTCTTGACGGTAAGGTTTATGACGGTTTCTTCCTCGCCGTCGTCGACGCCGGTGATGCGGGCAAGGTCGCTCTTGCGGTCAACCACCTGAAGTTTGTCGACCATCTCCACCGGCAGGTTGCGCGATGCCACGGTGGGGTCGTCGGCAAAGAATTCCTTTCCGTCGATAAGGATTTTGGTCACAGACTTGCCGTTGGCGGTGATTTTGCCTTCGGAGTCCACCTCCACGCCGGGCAGACGCTTGAGCAGGTCCTCGACCACGGCGTTCGGCTGTGTGCGGTATGCGTCGGCATTGTATTCGACAGTGTCCTGCATCACTTTCACCGGCGTACGCACACCTACTACGGTGGCCTCGCCGAGCATCAGTGCGCCGGTCTGCATTGTCACCGGCTGCAGAGTGATGTCGGTATTGGTGATCCGGATGTTACGGCTGCTGTTGTCGTAGCCTACGAACGATGTCTCCACGATGTAGTTTCCGGCTTTGAGTCCGGAGATGGAGTAAGCGCCGTTGATATCGGTCAGCACTCCTTTCACAAGCGTGCTGTCGGGGGTGAGCACCCGCACGGAGGCCTGGAGCATCGGATCGGAGTTCTCGTCGAGTACCTTTCCTTTGACAGTGTAGGCCGCTGCGGGGATGGTCATACTGAGGGCGATTGCAAGCAACAGTAGAATTCTGCGTATCATTTCTGCTTTAACGGGGAATAGATGTTTGGGGTAGTTGAAATCACTTTAGCGGGATTTTTCCGCACATCTATTCAGACCTTATTTGCATATACAGGTTTAATTGCATTTTGGTTAAAATTGTGCAAATAATGCAGTGTTTTGTATATATTGGTGGCCAATGCCACATATCCGCGGGCTAAGAGCCGGTTCGACACACAGCGCCCCGGCCTTTCGGGGCCGGGGCGCTGGCTTATGTAATATTTATCTTTTTCAGTCCCAGGTAAGGTTCCAGATAGCGACGCGGTCGCAGTTGGATGTCTTGGCGCTGTAGGAGTCGTTGACGATTTCTATCACGAAGTCGCCGGAGATGTTCACATCCCAGCTGAACTCATAGGCCTTGAACTGCTCTATGCTGTCGAGTGTCACGGTCTGTGTCTTCACCACCGCGCCGTTCTGCAGTATGTTCACAGTAAACTGGCACTTGGTGTCCTTGTAGGCGAAGCCGTAGTTGAACGTGAGCTTGCCGAGACCACCGGTGAGCGTCGGCGAGGTGAGAGTGCCGGCCGAACCGGCCTTGCCGTTGAGACAAGGAGCCAGAGTAGAGCCGCTGCCGATAAAGCTGAAACGGGGGTTGGAGTCTGTGCCGGTGTCGGAACCGGAGAGGATGTTGCAGTTCACGGCTGTCCAGCCCGATTCGGTGGTGTAGGTGCCGTAGGTGCTCTTGGGCGCGCCTCCGTTGAAGGTGCCGAAGCCGGCCTTGTCGTCGCCTGTCACAGGGGGTGTCGGGGGCTCTACGGGGCCGGAACCTCCGGATGCCGGCAGCTTAACATTGTCGACACACCAGGTGGCAAAGTTGCTGTCCTGGGTGGCCACGTAGCGGAATCCGATGTATACCACTCCGTTCTGGCCGCTCAGACTCATGGCGCCTGAGTTCACCCAGCTGGAGTAGCCGCTCGCGGGTGCTGTGGGCAGTGCGGGCGAGAGCTGTGTCTTAGTGGCAGTGGCGGGGTCGGCGCTGCTGAGCACGTATACCTCGAGGCGGGTGGTGGTGGAGCCGTAGCCGTTCACCTGGCTGTCGAAGCTGAGTGTCTTGTCGCTTACCTTGCTCATGTCAACGGCGGGCGATATGAGCCACTGGTCGAAGGGTGCCTGTCCGTTGTAGCCCGACATGGTCACATACCAGTTTTCGTCGAACTGGCGCGCATACCAGGTCTTGTTGCCGCTTACGGTCACCTGGGTCCAGTCGGAGGGTATGGAACCGCCTTCAAAGTTCTCGTCAAGAGAGCTTAGCGGATCGGATGGGGTCACGGGGGTGTCGCCGCCGCCGTCGCCGAGCTTATATTCGGTGAGGTTCTTCAGGCCGGGGCCGCCGCAGTATTTCAT
The DNA here is from genome assembly GCA_947177365.1 of uncultured Porphyromonadaceae bacterium. Lineage (GTDB taxonomy): Bacteria > Bacteroidota > Bacteroidia > Bacteroidales > Muribaculaceae > CAG-873. The sequence goes on from CAMWUD010000026.1 coordinate 8,480, forward strand.
CACATCGCCCTTGAGGCTTACCTGCTTGCCGAGGTTGCCGGGCACTTTCTGCAGCGAGAGGGCGTCGCGCATGGTGGTAGGCAGCTGTATGCCGATACACTTGGTGTAGTCTGTCTCGCCCGGGTCGGCGGCAATCACCATGTTGGTGTTGGCGGCATCGTCAAGGCCGAATATGGTGCCGGAAAGTGTGGTGCTGGAGCCACCGGTGGGCATAGAGCCTACGATATAGCCGCTCACCCATACACCGCTGGCTACGGCTTCGGTGGTGCTGGTGGGGTTCATGGCCACAATCTGGCCTACATTATATGGTTTTTCGGCTGTGCCGTCACCGGCCTCACCGCCGGTGCTGATACCGTCGATGGTAAATTCATCGGCTGTGCCACGGTTGTCGGTCACGCCGTAGGTACCCATATACTTTTCGAAAGTACCCTTCACGCTGATGGCCTTGCCGTAGTTGGCGGGGTTGTCGCGGAGGTTACCGAGTTCGCGCAGCTTGGAACCGGAAGGCAGCGAGATTACAAGCGCCTGTGCAAGGTCCTTGGTTTCGGGAGTCTCGCCGATGACGAGGGTGTTGGCAAGGGTTACATCTGAAGTCCATTCGATGTCCTGGTTGCCGCTGATGGTTTCCACTTCGGGAGCCACGGCGCCTACGATGTAGCCGCTTACCCAGCCGTTTGCAGGAGTTCCGTCGGCTTCAAGACGCACGGCTTCGGCCACGCTGTAGGGGTTGTCCTGCGAGCCGGGGCTCACTGTAGGATTGCCGAAGTTCATGCAACCGTCGGCGTCGATGAGCACGAGCTGCCAGCCGGTAGTGCCGTAGTAGCTGCAGACAGCCACCACATCGCCACGGCCTTCGGGCAGGGTCTGGTTCCAGAAGTTGGAGTATCCCGATGTGCGCACGGGCAGTGTGGCGCCGTTAACGTCGACGATGTTCTGGTTGACACCGCTCGAATGGTAGGTGGAGAATGTCTCTGTGCCGCCGTTCTGGAATTCGACGTTGTTGAAGCGTACAATCTGGCTCTGCCACTGGCGCAGGCCTTTAGGATTGGTGCTCAGACGGTCGAAGGAGTTCACCACTAAAGTGTCGACTTTCTGCACTTCGGGCCAGCCGTTGAGCTGCACGTGCGACTCAAACATTTCGGGACCCATGAAAGTCACTTCCCAGGCGTTGCCGTTCTCGTACCATTCGGGCATGCCGAGCTGCTGCAGGCCGTTGTATTTGCCTATGTACATGTCGGTGACGTCGAGCACCACTTCCTGACCGCGACGGTATTTCAGATACAGGTTGTAGGAGTTGATGCTCATGGCCAGCGATGCTGTCTCGTCCTGAATTACGAGCGACTTGAACACGTTGCCGGCCTCGTCGCTTGTGGACACACGTCCGCTGATGATTATGCGGTCGCCGTATTTCTTGGGCAGGGGTGTGCAGCCGTCGTCCTGGAGCACCTTTTCGAGTTCCTCGCTCCAGAGACCAACTTTCTCGGCGTAGTTCACATCGTCGCTCCAGTACATGGTCTTGAGCTCGTAGATGGAGGTGTTGGGCTTTATCGTGGCCACAGGCTCATCGACCTGCATGTCGCCGAAATCGTCCTGGCAGGAGCTGAGCATGGCCGAGCCGGAAAAGAGGGCGGCCAACACCAGTATATATGATTTGATATTTTTCATTTTTCAATTATTTGATGATGACGTTCTTTACTTCCCATGTTCCGGCCTTGGCGGCTGTACTGGTATAGTGGAATGCTATCTGTATTTTCTTGCCTGCGAAGTCGGCGAGGCTTATGCTGCCTGACGGCACGAACGACCAGCCCATTTCGGTGGGGTAGGTCACTCCTTCGAGTGTAGTCCATTCTCCGCCTTCTACACGGACCTCTACAGTGGCCTGCTGACGGGCTGTGGCTATGTCGGCGAAGAAGTTCAGGGCATGCTCGAAGCTGAGTGCCGGACTGGCTGCTGTGCCGAGGTCGATCAGCGGCGACACCAGACGGCTGTCGGCTGCGTAATCAGTCTTGGAGCCGCTGTCATATGCCGTAGCCACGGCACCGTAGTTGGCCGAACCTTTCCATACGGCCTCGAATCCGGCGGGCAGCTCTATGTTGTCGATGGTGAATCCGCCGAGCGAGCTGGCAGCGAAGGTCTCGCTGAATATGGCATCGGAGGTGTCGGGTTTGTCGAAACCTTTGCCGTCCAGACGATAGTCGGTTAGGTTTTTCAGGCCTGGGCCGCCGCAGTATTTCATCACATCGCCCTTGAGCATCACTTCCTTGCCGAGGTTGCCGGGCTGGTTGGCCAGCGACAGGGCATCGCGCATGGAGGCGGGCAGCTGTATGCCTATGCACTGCGAGGCATCGGTGACATCGGGCGCGGCGGCTATCACCATGTTGGTGGTCGCAGCGTCGTCGGTGCCGAATGTGGTGCCTGAGAGTGTGGTGCTGGCGCCGCCGGTGGGCATCGAGCCTACGATATAGCCTTTGACCCACACTTCGCTTGCCACCGCTGCGGTGGTGCTCGACGGATTCAGGGCTATCACCTGGCTTACGGAAAGCGGGCTCTGCTCGGTGCCGTCGCCTTCTTCACCGGGGGTGTCGGGCTGACCGGGCTGGTCGGGGTCGCTGCTGTCCTCAAAGCCCTGACAGCCTTCGCTGTCGATGAGCATCAGCTGCCAGTCGGTGCCGTAATAGCTGAGAATACCGGTCACCGAACCGTAGCCTGCGGGCAGGAGTTCGTTTTTGAACGATGCATATGAGCTGTTGCGCACCAGCAGCTGGCTGCCGGTCTGGTCGATGATATAGCGGTTGGTCGACGAGGTACCTTCGCAGTATGGCTGGCCGGGGGCATCCCAGCGCACGTTGTCGAAACGCACAAGGCGGCTCTGCCAGAGGATAAGTCCTTCGGTAGAGTTCTTGGCAGCGAGGACTTCAGGAATGTCGGCGGGGATTGTGTCGACGAGCTGCGGATTTGCAAGGCCGTTGACCTGCGCGTGCTCGGCGAACAGATCGCTGTCGATGAAGGTCATCGACGGGGCGTTGTTGTATGTGCCTTCGCCTCCAAGCTGCATCAGGCCGTTGTATCCGCCGATTTTCAGGTCGGTGACATCGATTACCACTTCCTGGCCGAACTGATAAGTCTGGTACAGGTCGTAGGCGTTGATGGCGAGGTTGAGAGCGGCCGAGCCGTCGTAGATAATCACCGACTTGTAGATGTTGCCGGTGGCATCGCTCGACACCACACGACCTTTGATTATGGTATGTTCGCCGGCCTTGGTCAGTCCGATAGTCTTCACATAGTTGCGGTCAGTCGCCCAGTAGTCGGTCTTGAGGTCGAGAATCGAAGTATTGGCTTCGATGGTGGCAGTGGGGAACACCATCGGAGGCCTTACGAAATCATCGCCGCAGGCTGTGAGCGCGGCGGCTCCCAGCATGGCGGATGCTATATATAACAGTGATTTTTTCATTGTCTCGTGAGTTTAAGGAATTAGAACCGTATGCCAGCGTTGAGGAAAATACGGATACCTTGCGCATACTGGTAGCGGTTGGGATATGCGTCGCGGTCCCAGTTCTTGGTATCGATGCGTCCCTGCTGGTAAGCGTAGGTGACGATGTCCTTGTTGTTTAATATGTTGTTGATGTTCAGGTTGAAGTTGAGCGACACCTTGCGGTTGATGTAGATGAGCTTGCCTATCGACACGTTGAGGGTGAAGGCGTCTTTCAGCTTGTCCTGCTGTGAGAGTTCGGCGATTTTGGCCTGGAGTTCCTGCTCGGTGCCATACTGCTGCCACAGTGTGGGCAGCGCTTCGTGGTAGGCCGGGGCGAGGTTCACATAGGCATTGCCCTGCCATGTGCCGTTGATGCCGAAGAACCACTGGTAGGGGGCGGCCCAGTTGATGCCAACGTTCATGTTGGTCTGGGGTGTGGAGCCGAGGAAGTAGTTTTTCAGATACACGGTCTGTGTGGTATCAGGGTAAAGTCCGTTCTCGAAAGAGCGTGTGCCCTGGGGATTGTTCTTGTACTGGGCGCGGGCGAATGAACCGACGGCGGTAAGAGTCACCGAGGGGCTGGCCTTGAATTCCATGCCCACCTCTATGCCTTTGTAGACGCGCTTCACGCCTGAAAGGGTGTAGTTGGTGTAGGTGTTGAACGATTCGTCATAGAAACCGGTACGCTCCACAGCGTTGTTCACTGCCGTATAGTAGCCGGTGATAGAGCCGCGGAAGTTGCGGTAGTTCCATGCATAGCCGAGGTCAAGGGCAAGGTCGCGTTCGCTTTCGGGATTGGCGATAGTGGTGTTCTTGACACGGGGCGAGATGTATACATAGTCGGGCAGCGGGGCGCGGGTGCCGTATTCGGCATGGGCGCTGAGGTAGTTGCGTCCGTTGACTTTCCATGTGGCGCCGAGTTTCAGACCGGCGTTGTCGAAGGTGAGCATATCGCCGTAGCCGAGCGAGTTCTCGGGGGCACGACCGTTGCGCATGCGGCCTTCACGCTGGAACTGGGTGTAGCTTACCTTCACGCCATAGTTGAAGTTCCAGTGGGGGAGCACGATGAGGTTCTGCAGCCAAGCTTCGGCACGCAGGGCGTAGATGTTGTAGTTGTAACCGAACTTGTCGCCTTTCACTACACGGCGGTTGGGATTGTCGAGGTCGTTCTGGAGGTTGTCGGGCGCGATTGTGATGTCGCGGTCGGAGAAGGGATCGATATCGAGCCAGAATTCACCGCCGAGGAGGTCGCGCACAGTTTTGTAGTTCATGCTCTTGGTGTAGTTGAGCGACACACCGCCCTGCAGACTCATCACACTGTTGATGTTGTAGTTGAGATAGGAGTTGAGCATGAAGTTGAACTGGTTGTTCGTACGGTTTTCGAGGATGTACGATGAACCTTTCTTGTCGGCGTTGGCCAGGGTCTCGTTCTGTACGTTGTTGAGTTCGTTGATGCGATAGAGTTCGTCCCAATCGATCTGGCGTGTGTTCACATCGTTGCGCCAGAGATAGGAGTAGAGGTCGAAGAGTTCCTGATCGTCCTCGTAGTAAGAGGGCAGATAGCGGTAATATGTAGGATTGGGGTCGTTTGCCTTGTAGTACTGGAGAGCCGAACGGTTATAGTGTACCCAGCGTGCCGAAACAGCGGTATTCACCTGCACACGGTCTTTCTTGAAAAGCCAGTTGAGCATTACTGTGGGGTCGTAGGTCTCTGTGATGCGGCTTGAGCGCTTTTTGCCGTCCTGATAGCCCCAGAAGGGGTTGTAGAGGTTCGAACCGGCAAGGTCGTAGGCTTCCTGAAGTGTGGCTCCGCCGGTGGCTCGCTGTGTGGGGCCGCCGAATGCGGTGAGGGTGAGCGAGTTGTTTTCGTTGAGCAGCTTTTCGAGCGACAGGAACAGACCGCCGGAGTTATAGAATGTGCCTTCCACGATGCCTTCCTTGGCATAGCGGCCTATGGCGCTGAGAGTGAACGCCCATCCGTGCTTGTTCATGCCGGATGCGTACTGCACCATGGCGCGGAGCATGTAGTTCGAGTTGGTATATGCCACAGAGCCGTTGAATCCCGGGGCATATGTGTCGGTGATGGTATTGTAGTTCACCGAACCGCCTATGTCGCCGAATCCATATGCCGCCGCATCAAGACCCACCGAGGTGGTCTTATTGCGGAATGCACGCGAAGTCATGCCCATAAGCGATGAGAAATTGAATCGTCCGCGGACAAGGTCGTTCATGGCCACACCGTTGATATACACGGTCTGATAGGCATTGTCAAGGCCACGGAAACGGTAGTACATGGGCGAGAAGTTATAGGAGGCGTTGTTATAGAAAACATCGTCGTTGGCTCCGTTCAGAGCCGAAACACTCTGCGCCATGCTTTCTTCATCATCGAATACTGCGTCGTCGAACACCAGGTCGTCCTGGTCGCTATAGAAGTCGCTGGTGAAATCCTGTGGCTCAAGACGCACAGTGCCGAGCGAATTGTCGCCGGGAAGAAGATTCACCTCGAATCCTGCAGCGGCGTAGCCTTCACAGGTTACTGTCACATATTCGGTGCCGGGAAGAATGCCGCCGATGCGGAAGTCGCCGCCAAGACCGCTGTCGGCGGTCTTCGACTGATTCCGTAGCTGGACTGTAGCGCCGTTGACCGGGCTTCCCGTATTGCTGTTGACCACCATGCCCGTAAGGGTAGCGGTCTGCGCTGTCATCGACATAGCTGCCGACAAAAGCAGGAGCAGAAACAGTTTTAGTCTCATAGAAATTATAAGTAGTTGATATTTAGTTGAGTAATATACTGATGTCTTTTATTCCCCGTTCTTCTTCAAGCGTTTTCTGCCATGGTTTGGATATAGGGGGTTCAAAAGTAACAAAAATTTTAGGATAATCCATAATTTTTGACGTTTTTTTAACAAAAAAATACGCCCCGCTAAAGCGGAACGTATTTCATTGTCTGCATTGTACAGGCTGTTTAGGGCCGGTTCGACAATAATTGCCATGCGCCGGACTGACAAAAATTGCTAATTGCTGTGCGCTGCCGAATCAGTATTGCTCGTTTTCGTTAGGGAAGTCGCCGCTCTTCACATCATCGATATACTGCAGCAAGGCATTGTTGATTACAGTGCCGAGGTCGGCATAACGGCGCAGGAATTTGGGCGAGAAGCCTTTGTTTACGCCCAGCATGTCCTGAAGCACCAGCACCTGACCATCGCAGCCGCCGCCGGCTCCGATGCCTATCGTGGGTATGCTGATTTCTTTCGAGACACGCTCGGCCAGTGCGGCGGGAATCTTCTCCAGCACCAGGGCAAAGCAGCCCAGCTCTTCGAGCATCCGTGCGTCTTCGATGAGTTTCTGCGCTTCGGCTTCTTCCTTGGCGCGGACAGCATACGTACCGAACTTGTTGATTGATTGCGGTGTAAGACCCAGATGACCCATCACCGGGATGCCGGCGGAGATTATTCGTTCGATACTTTCGCGGACTTCGCTGCCGCCTTCGAGTTTCACTGCCTCGGCTCCGCTCTCTTTCATGATGCGTATGGCCGATGCGAGGGCTTCCTTGGAGTTGCCCTGGTAGGTGCCGAAAGGCATGTCGCACACCACCAGCGCGCGGTCAGTGCCGTTGGTGACACACTTGGCGTGATATATCATCTGGTCGAGTGTAATCGGGAGGGTGGTGGCACTGCCGAGCATCACGTTCGCGGCGGAGTCGCCAACCAGAATCACATCCATTCCGGCTTCGTCGACAAGACGGGCCATGGAGTAGTCGTAAGCTGTCAGCATGGCGATTTTCTCACCGCGACGCTTCATTTCGATCAGCCGCATGGTGGTCACCTTGCGGGCTTTATCTACTGTGTTTGTTGACATAGTTGTATATATCTTACTGTTTGAGCCTGCAAAGTTACAAAGTTTTTTTGAATTGCAGGCCATAAGCTGTCCGTGAACCGCAGATGTCATATTTACGTTACATATGTACAGACACTTATCATTTGACGGTTGTGGCAAGAGATTGTAATCTCCGTCTGGTGCCGGTGAAATTCCCGCATGCCTATGACCGCAATGACAACAAAAGCGCGGCACACCTGACCGGAGTACCGCGCTTTTGTTGAATCTGCTGTTTCATAGCCGCGATGCGCTGACATCGCAGTTCATGAACATCCGTGCCAGATGATTGAATTTTTCGGGATTCTCGGTGGTGAGGTATTCCACCGCACCGCCACGCGTCAGACGGCTCTCCATCTCCGGATGCCTCTGAAGATAATCGGCCAGCGACGACGCCACTATGTTGCCCTGCTCCACTATACCGATATGCGGCGGCATGTATTGCCGTATCTTGTCGAGAATCAGCGGATAATGCGTACAGCCAAGCACCACGGTGTCAATCTGCGGGTCGGCCTGCAGAAGCGAGGTTATATATTTCTGCACGAAATAGTCGGCGCCCGGTCCGGCGGCTTCTTCATTCTCTACCAGCGGAACCCACATGGGGCAGGCCTGACCGGTGGTGGTGAAATGGGGATACAGCTTGGCGATTTCGATATTGTACGACTCCGAGGCTATGGTGCCGGGGGTGGCGAAAACACCGATATGGCCTCCGCTGCTTAGCTTCCCGAGCACCTCCACTGTCGGACGGATGACGCCGAGAACACGCCGTGTGGGGTCGATTTCCGGCAGGTCGCGCTGCTGTATGCTGCGCAAAGCCTTGGCCGAGGCTGTGTTGCATGCCAGAATCACCAGCGGACAGCCACGGGCGAACAGTTCGTTGACAGCCTCCAGCGTAAAGCGGTATACGATGTCGAACGAACGGTTGCCGTAAGGCGCCCGCGCATTGTCGCCCAGATAGATGTAGTCGTATTGCGGAAGCAGACGTCTGATTCCGCGCAGTATGGTGAGTCCGCCGTATCCGGAGTCGAACACTCCTATCGGTCCGTTTAAGTCTAATGTCTGCATTTTTTAATTTCTGGCCGCTCTGACTACAAGGCGGCGTATCGTCATAAAGTTCACAACTGTAATCACCGACATGACAGCCACGCCTGCGGCAATGGACGGCCACAGCGGGCCGCGCTCTATATCCATGGCCTCCAGTGCCGGACGCCAGAGTGTGCCTGCTCCGAGTGCCGCCGCGAAAGCCAGCAGAAGTATGGCCAGATTCACCAGACCTACAAGCCGGTAGTAATAGCGGCATATCTGCGAGGGCGAGTATCCCAGCAGCATGAGGTCGCGGAGTTTTTCGCGGCTTTTTTGCATGAGCAGATATATGCTCAGCATCAGTATGAATACAGCAAGTATCGTGATTATAAAACCGACAGCCACCACAATTGTTGTGACCAGAGTCATCAGATATATGGCCCGTGACGAACCGCCTTTGTCGCCTCCTACCTCTATGCCGTGACGGCTGAAGTAGTCTTCTATGGCCGGATCGCCGGGCTTGCTTACCTCGACGATTAGCCGCGATGGGTCTTCGGCAGGACTGTCATTGTCGCCATACACCGAATTGGCCCAGTGAAGAAATTCCTGCGGCACGGCTATAGTGTTCAGACGCGACGAAAAGCCTGCTATTCTGGCCGGGAAACGGTCGTAGCGACCATTGCCGGCGACGCTTACAGTGATAGGAACGCGGCCTATCAGTTCCTCGCTCAGCTGTGGATAGCCGCGAGAGGCGGCGAAGCCGAAGTTGTAAAGCGTAAGATAATCTTTGGAAATCACAATCGGAATCTCGGGATTGGCCGGGTCGAAATCCCAGTTGTCGGGCTTTATGTCGTAGAATTCATCGGGTATGGCTTCAAAGAAGAGAGCTGTCGACATGCGCCGTCCGCCCATCTCGATATATGCCGCCACATTGAATTCGGCGGCCTCGAACACTCCCACCTTCCGTACCCACGGCTGACTGCGCAGGTCGGCTATCTCGGCGGCATCGAAGGTGGTGGATTTCTGACTGCCGCCGCCTATCACCGACAACATGGGCACAGGGCGGGATATGATCAGATAGTCGGAGCCGACAATGGAATCGCTCTCCGAAAACGCGCTGCGCACATCGCAGTAGAAACAGATTTCCGAGAGAACTATTGAACGCCACACAAGTTTGGCCACAGCATATACTGAAATATGAGCCACCGATATATTTTTTTTCAATAA
>CAMWUD010000027.1 GCA_947177365.1 uncultured Porphyromonadaceae bacterium
TGCGTCCCTACATTGATAATGAACAGCTTACGGAAATCAGGGTAGGTGAATAGTTTCCTCTAACATTTATTGTCGAACCGGCTTTAAAAAACCGTGCGCCATTCATCACGAACAGCGCACGGTTTTTTATGAAACAGATGATATTATTTTCTTATTTTATGGCGGTCTTGAATGTCGCTCCGGCTACCGTCACAAGGTATACACCGGGCTGCACATCTATGCGGCAGTCGCCGTGTCCGCGATAAAGCTCGCGGCCATCGACCGAATTCAGCCTCACTTCGCTGCCTCCGGTGCCGCTTACGGCTATGACGCCTTCTACAGTGGTGACTGTGACAGTTCCGATGGCGGTCATGCCTGAGCCGAGAGCCTCGACTGCAACGGTGTTGGAGGCCGGTGAAAGTCCGCGGTTGTAGTTCACCACCACATTGTAGCTGTGGGCTGCACTGTTGGCGCTGCCGTCGTAATACGATGGCGAAGTGACTGTTGCATCGTTGATTTTCGCACCGTCGCGGTAGATGTCATATCCGAGGATTTCAAGTTCGGCATATGCCTGACGGAAGCTCACATCGTCGATCATCAGCATGAAGCCCTCTCCGCCACGGTTTGTGGCTCGCAAGGCGAAACGCAGAGCGCCGGCGGGCAGCTCGAATTCGTAGCGGGTGTATGCGGCGTTGCCTACGGCATCAACCAGCTGGGGCACCTCGAAGTCGCCGTCGGGACAGAGGGTGACGAATCGCTCCGGATTGGTGGTGTCCTCGATCGAGTAGAGCACCTCCATGCGGTCGGGATAGTCGGGGTGGAAGCTGCGGGCGTAGAAACTCAGTGTCTGTGCCTCGCCGCTGAGCAGAGGTGATATGGCCCAGTCGTCCTGGTCGACTTCAGGATTGAGCAGATACATAGCCACAAGGCTCTTGCTGCCCGAATGCGCTCCGACCAGATAGGCCAGGTCGGGATTGTAGAACATTATATCGTCGCTCTCGCTGTCGAACACATAGAAGGCGTGGGTGGTACGGCGGGCAACGGCGTCAGGCATGCCTGCTCCGTCAAGAGCGCCGATCTGCTGGCCGTCGCGGTCAATCATTGTCCAGCCGTCGACCTCCTCTGTCCATGCTTCCGCATCCTCGAAGTCCTCGGTTTCCTTGGCTTCGAAGCCGGCTGTCGACGGTGCGGTCCAGCGCAGTTCTATGCCTGCGTCGGTGCGTTGTGCAGTCAGGTCGCTTACAGCAGGGTAGGCCGATGTGACCAGTTCGGGTGCGACAGCTTCCGACAGGTTGTCAGATTCATTGCCGTCGCCTTCGGCATTGATTCTTGCGCGGAACTCAAGTGTGCCGCTTGCAAGCGGGCTGAGCGTATGGCTGAACTCTATCGCAGTCTGTTCGCCGGGCTGGAGTTCCGGACCGGATTCGGTGGCTACGGTCTCTCCGTTGAGCAGAAGGTCGACGCTGTAGCCGGCTAAGGTCCCGGTACCTGCATTGGCTATACCGGCGGTCAGGCCGAAGGCCTTGGCCGGTTCGACTCTTGCGGGTGCGGTGAGTCCGGTGGCCACAAGGTCGACCGGATGACGGTCGCTCACAGCCAGAGCGTCGAAGAGTTGGTCTTCATGGCTGTTGAATACCGCGCGGACAAGGATTTTCAAGCATTGTCCTTTGACCTTGTCGAGCGGGAACAGGCTGAAATTCCAGCCTTCGCGTCCTTCAGTGGCGTGGTCGCCTATGCCTATTGAGGTCTCGTTGCCCTCTGAGTCGACTGCAACCACTTCAAAAATGTTGCGGTCGGCTTCCGACCATTTGTAGTGGTACAGCGATACAGCGGGATTTTCGGCGCCGGCAAGGTTTATCTTACCTGTAAACACGTCAATCAGGGCGCTCTGGGTGCTGCAGTTGAGTTTCAGATATGCGTCATCGCCGTCAGCTGCTCTGACACCACCGTCGGCGGCGCCGGCCACAGTGACTGTAGCCCAGGAATCGGCAGGTACGATATAGCCGAACAGGCGCGAGCCGCGGTCGCTTTCGTTGAAGCTGTGGCTGTAAGGCAGAGTTTCGGCTTTGCCTACCGGAACCATCGGCGAGCGGGTCATGCCGTTCGATTCAAGTCCGAGATTGAGGGCTTCGACATAATATGTGGCGAATGCCATCTCGTCGGGCTTGCAGACGGTGAATGCGACCTGGCGTTCGGCTGTAGGTTCGTCGAGAACGGCTATCGCCTTGTTGTATTCGCCTGACACGTAAACCATGTATGTCAGGTTGGCGGGATTGAGCGGATTGCCTTCGATGTCGGTCAGAGGTGCGGTCCAGCTGAGAAGCGCTGTACCGGGAACTTCGCCTTCGACAAGTCGAACTTCAGGAACATCGGCCGGAGCCAGCGGACCGACATACACGCTTGCTGTGGCCGAACGGCCTATGTTGCCGTCGCTGTCGGTGCAGTATATAATGTATTGGTATACTCCGCGTTCGCTGAAATTGTCATCATCGAATTCGAGTTCTGTGCCGGGAGCTACATCGTTGAATGCAGCCAGCGGACAGTTGATGTCGGAGCGCATCACAGTCACCGTACACTTTGTCGAAAGGGCGTTGCCGCTGATGTCAAGTTCCGGCGTGCGGAAACTGCCGTGCAGGCGCAGGTGGCCTTCGGAGTCAGGCACGAGGCTGATGCCGGTGACTTCGGCGGGGGAACACGATGCCATGGGGGCCGACAGGCGGATGTCGCGCAGATGTATCTGGAACTGGCTGCCGTCGCTCAATGCGTGCCAGCCGAAGTAGTAATTGCCGTCGGAGGGAGGTGTGACGGTGAGAGTCACCGATTCGGCGCCGCTGCGGTCGCTGGTGATTTCCACCGGGGCGAGCAGCTCGGTGACCATGGCCCGTTCGGTGGGAGCCACACCCATGGCTACGGCATAGCGTTCGGTGTACATGGTGCTGTTGCCGGATATGGTGTAGTCCAGCTCGTAGGTCATGCCTCCGCGCAGGGCGAAAGCCGGAGATATGAGCCAGTCGTCGGCGTCCTCGCTTCCGTAGTCGTAGATGTAGCTGCTGTAATATGGCGAGAACCACCAGTAGCCGCCGTCGTCGTTTACGTTGATGGTGGTGTAGAGGCCGGAGTCGTTCTTGTCATCGCCGAATTTGTCGGCGTATGGCGGCTCTATGGCGCCGATGCCGGTGCTTACGCTTGCCGCTTCGGATACGTTGCCGGCGAATACCGCACATACTTCGTAATCGAGTTTCAGATAGGTGTCGGGGATGGCGAGCATGTCGTCGAACCATGTGTCAGTGAGTCCTTCGGCCACTGTCTCTCCGTTGCGTCGCACTGTATAGGTGATTGCGGCGGGGTCGATATAGGCATCATCGGCGGCTTCTGTCACAGCGTTCCAGTACAAGCCTATCGAGCCGTCACCGAAGTTGTTGATGCCGAGGCCGCCAGGAGCTTTGGGCACTCCGGCGCCGTTGATTACGGTCAGGCGTGCCAGCGGGCTGCGGCCGGCATCGTTCGAGGCGTATGCCGTGACGGTGTGTGCGCCTTTCGACTCCAGGGTGACGCTTCCGCTGACTGTTTCGCCGTACGATGATGTTCCGGCGGCTGCTTCCGCGCCGTCGACAAGGAGCGCCCAGCTGAGCTCACCCTCGGCTTCTGTGCCGTCGAAGGTGGCCGTCGGCATAGTGAGGGTATAGTTCATGTCCATGCCGCCCTCCGGCACTTCGGCTGTGAGTGCCGGTGCTGCGGGCGCGAGAGGCTCGGCCTCCGGACGTATGGTCTCGAGAGCCGTAATCTGGTCGTTGTCGACGTATTCCACAAGCAGTTCGGCTGTGCCTGTCGACGGGTCGATTGCCCACAGCGAGGTGTTGCCGGTCTGCGGGGCATAGCTGAATATGAATGTGCCGCTTTTGTCGTCGAATGTAGCCGACGAGCAGTAGTAGGGACGGAGACCGGTGTTTCCTACGGTGGTAAACTCTCCGCTGGCCTTGTCGATTCTGACAAACGAGCCGTCGGCTGTCACACCGTAATATTGTCCGGAATTGTCGCATGCCACACCGTAGAGCCGTTCGTTGTCATCGAGTGCGCGTATGCTGTGGCTGAGTCCGGCCGCATAGTCGGCTTTCGCCCAGTTGAGGCATGAATAGTCATCGTCGTAGTAGCAGCCGTAGACATCGCCGCTGGTAGGGTCGGTGGCGTTGTCGGTGGCGAGTATGCTGTATTCGCATTCGATATAGTCTATGTCTTCCCATGTGTCGGTGCTGTAGACGTATAGCTCCGGAATCACGAAGCCCATGCCCCAGTCCTGTACTCCGGCCATATAGTAGCGGCCGGCGCCGTCGTCCCATGCTCCGTATTCAGCAATGATGGCGGCTCCCGGAACGGCTTCGAACTGTCCGTCGGCACTGACGGGTATGTAGTAAAGACCGGGGAAGTTCATGAACGACCACGTCGACACGACGGAGCCTCTGAGTTTCAGACCCTCGCTCAATGCAGCCGTTTTTGCTGCGGCTTTTCTTGCGGGCTGTGCTGTCCGGCTGCTTTTGCGGATGTTGTCGGCTGCTGTCGCAAGGCCTGTGACACCGGTGGCAGTGCCTGTCTTGCGGGTCGGTACGAGCTGTCGGAATGATTGAGTAGCTTTCTTCCCTGCGGTCCGGCTTTGCACGGCCTGACCGCTCTCGCCTGGAGCATGCTGTCCGGCGCTTGAGGCCGCCGTTGTCAGCATGATTGCGGAAATAGTGAGAATGGTCGCTTTCTTCATAAGCTGGTATGATATGTGATGAACAAAAGATAGTAGGATGCAAATATACGCATTTTTTTGATAATACACGAAAGTGCGGCGTTTTTTTTCGCTTGTGTGCCGGCTCTGAATGATTCTCCAGGCCGGGATTGTGTAATTCGCCATTTATAGCATATGTTTATGATCTTTTTTTGTTAATTTTGTAGGTAAAATTTTATTAGATGAAACGAAAAAACGTAAAACGCAAATATAAAAGGAAATCCAACAGACGTTTAGCTGTGCTCGTGCTGGCGATTCTGGCTGCCGGAGCAATCGTATTCGCTGTCAGCCACCGTGGTTGCACTTCACCGCTTGGCGGTGGCGCCGCTGAAGAGCCGGAAGGTCCGCTGTGGAGCGATACTCTCACCAATGCGGCCTCGCAGATTGCCGGTCTTGAACCCATGGATCGCGAAATTGAGAATTTTATGGCCAGAAACGGCATAAAAGGCATGCAGGTGGCCATGATGAGCCACGACTCGCTGCTTTATGCCAAGGGTTATGGCTGGGCCGACAAGGAAAAGAAGGAGAAGATGACCCCGACTTCGATGATGCGCATTGCATCGGCATCAAAGCTTATCACGGCCATCGCCATCATGAGGCTTGTGGAGGACGGCAAAATCAGCCTTGACTCTAAAGTGTTCGGCAGCAGTGGAATCTTGTCGGACTCCATATATACGGCTTCGCTCGGCGACGCCCGCATGACCGACATCACCGTCGACCATCTGCTGTTGCATGCCGGAGGTTTCGGCCTCGGTGGCGGCGACCCGATGTTTACAATGAAGGATATCGTGCAGCGCAATCATCTGAAAGGTGCGCCCGGCAGCGAGAAGCTGGCTTCGATTGTGCTTCGGCGACGTCTGGCATATGAACCGGGCAACGGTCGCCGCTACAGCAATTTCGGTTATCTGCTGCTGTCGCTCATTATAGAGAAGGTGAGCGGCGGAAGCTATTGGGAGTATGTCGACAGTGCCGTTCTGCGTCCGGCGCGGGCTGCAAATTTCCGGGCCGGCACGAACTATTACGCCGACCGCCATTTCGGTGAGGTGAAGTATTACGGACCGGATTCGACACCGGTAGAGGAGTTCAACGGCAGCGGCAGAATGGTGGAGCGCGTCTATGGCGGCAACGATATAAAGGGGCTGAAGGGTGCCGGCGGCTGGATAGCCACAGCTCCCGACCTGCTTCGTGTGGTGGCGACTATCGATGGCTATGACGCTGTGCCCGACCTGCTCTCCGGCTCCACTATAGCCGTGATGACGGAAGCCAAAGGCGAGAAAAAGGAGAATATGACTCGTGGCTGGGCTGAAATCGAAGAGGATGGAAGCTGGGTGCGTACAGGCACGCTCAGTTCGAGTCATGCCTATGTGCGCATGTTTCCCGACGGACGCTGCTGGGCTGTACTGACCAACAGCGGCAACTGGCGAGGGGCGCGTTTCGCACGTGATATGTCGCGGCTGGTCAGCAATCTGAATGCGCGTTACGGTGAGAAAATGCCACAACGCAACCTCTGGTGACAGAGGCGGAGGAATCCGGCTCTCAGAGCTGGTTCGACAATAAAAAAGCAGAGCTGCACCGACTCTCAGTCTTCGCGGATAATCAGCAGGGTGTCGCCCGGAAGCAGACGCAGGCTACCGTTGGGTACAAGGTGGCGCTTGCCTCGCTTTACCATCATCACCAGCGAGCCGTGCGGCAGATTCATGCGGCTTAGAGTGTCGCCTGCCGCAAGGTCCTTCTCGCTGAGAGTCAGAGTGTGCAGCGATGTAGGCAGCTCGTCGGCGAGTTCTACTCCGAAGTCTTCATCGTCCGGGGCACTGTTGTCGATAAGCCCGAGACGCCGGGCCGATGCTATTACGCTTGTGCCCTGTACGAGCAGCGACAGCAGTGTGACAAAGAAGACTATGTTGAAAATCTGTCCGGCGCCTTCTATATCGGCCACAACCGGGTAGGTGGCGAATATTATGGGTACGGCTCCGCGCAGGCCTACCCACGATACGAAGAGCTTGGACTTGAATCCGATTTTTCTCAGCGGTGCCAGCGACAGAAAGACACTCAGCGGGCGCCCCGCCACAATCATGAATGCCCCGATCAGCAGCGATACTGCCGCCACATCGAGCATCTCGTGGGGGTTGACCAGCAGTCCGAGCATCAGGAATACCACTATCTGTGCCAGCCAGGTCATGCCGTCGATAAACTTGCCTATGCCGCGGTGGTTGGGCAGACGGGTGTTGCCGATGACTATGCCTGCTATATATACGGCCAGATAGCCGTTGCCTGAAAAGGCGGTGGTGACGGCGAAGGTGAAAAACACGCAGCCGATAATCAGTATCGAAATCATGGATGTGGCCTGGGAGGCGTCTTCGCGTGCTCCGGCTTTGCCGCCCACACGGCAGTAGATGTCGATGAGGCGGACGGTGAGCCGCCCCAGAAGGTAGCCGCCTGCTATGCCTATGCCGAACTGCAACGCCAGCTGTGCGATGATGCTCCATGCCGACAGCCCGCTGCCCATGGTGATGGCTTCGAGCAGGATGATGGTGAGCATATAGGCCATGGGGTCGTTCGAGCCGCTCTCAAGTTCGAGCATCGGACGCAGATTGTGCCGTAGTCCTACTTTCTGGCTTCCCAGTATGCCGAACACCGAGGCAGAATCGGTCGACGACATGGTGGCGGCGAGCAGCAGCGAGGGGAGCAGGGCGAAATGTATGTTGGTCCAGGTCATGCCGGACAGCCACCAGATGAACAGGCCTGTGACGAGGGCTGTTATGAGCACTCCTGCTGTCGACAGCACCAGTCCGGGCAGCAGCACCGGACGGATGTCGCTTATGCGTGTGCCCATGCCGCCGGAGAAGAGTATGATGCACAGGGCTATCATGCCTATGAACTGGGCGCTGTGCATGTCGCTGAAGTGAATCCCGAGTCCGTCGGTGCCGAAAGCCATGCCCACGAGCAGGAATATCAGCAGCAGAGGCAGTCCGGAGCGGTAACTCGATTTGCCTATGAGCACACCGGCTATGAGCAGTATGGAGCCTGCAAGCAATATGTTTTCTGAAGTGATATTTTCAAGCATACAGAGGTTTAAACATGAATGATTCTGAAACTTATGTCTGTCGCGGCGGCATATGATTCCAGCAGGCGCCGGGTGAGGGCGATGGTCTCTTCGTCCGACATCTCGCTTCCGAAGATGTTGACGGTCATGAGCAGCCGCCGGGTGTCGGGCGTCAGTTTGGTGCGTTCGTTGTCGGAGGTCGGGGTGCCGATGCCGCCGGTGCTGTCGCGCCATATGGGCAGACCGGCTATGTTGAGGCTGCCCCGGCCTATGGCCTCGTATGGTTCGTCTTCACGGCCTTTCCCAAGACAGATGGAGTCGCCGTCCACTTTGTCGGCATCGAAGCCGCCGATGCTGTATCCGGTCATTACCGACAGCAGGTTGATCAGGTCTATGACGCTGAGGGTGCGGTAGAGCTCCATGCCTTTGACCATGCGCCGGCAGAGAGCCTCTGCCGACGGACGGTAGCGGTTGGGTTCCTTGCCGAAGCGTTTGTAAGCCTGGCGTGTGGCCGCTATTGCTGGCCGCCGGTTGATGTCGGCCATTTCGTGCAGCTGCCGGAAGCTGTCGGCGAAGGCGGTCAGTTCCTGCCACAGGCTGTCGGGGGTAGGGAGGTTCTCGACCGTACATTCGACGGCTATTACGCGATAGTCGGGCCAGAGTGTCTTTATTTCGGGGTCGAATTTTATGTCAATCATCGTTTTACGTATATGGTGTCTATAGTGGCGAAGGGACGCCAGGGTGCCACTATGGTGGCATACCATCCCAGACCGCCTATGGCCGGATAGCCGGCGGCTACGCTTTCTTCGCTGTATTTTATCCAGGGGAATATGGCGTTGTGGCCTTCGATACGGAATTTTTCAGGCTTGTCGCCGGTCACAAGCACCATATAGTGCTGAGGTTCGTATTCGATGGCGGTGTCGATGGGCGCGCTCAGCCGGTTGATGGCCATGGGATAGAGCCGCAGCGGCGGTCTGTCGGGGTAGCGCCGGGCGAAGGCCTTGACCAGTGTGCGCCGGGTTTCGTGCGCTCCGTAGCCGGTGATGTCTTCGTAGATGCGGTATTCGCGGTCGAAGGGATTCACCGAGCCGAGCGTGCGGTCGTAGAATACTGTGCCGTCGGGCGATGCGAGATAGAGTGTAGCTATGTCGCGGAATTGACGGCTTACTTTTCGGGCGCAGCCTATCTGATGTACGCAGGTGAACAGCGATGCCGCAGCGATGATGATGAGCCACACACGGTTGAGACTGTGGCCGGACAGCAGGCGTATCACGGCTATCATGGCCGCGAGTTCCACACCGAAGAGCTGCCGGTTGCTGTAGACTCCGACCCAGAGGTTGAACAGCAGCAGTATCACTGCCGTGTTGAGCCATAGCGCTGCCTTGCGCCATATCTGCCGCATGCTTTCCTTCTGCCGGAAATGCAGCCAGAGCATTACGGCTATAAGGATGTAGACTACTCTGAGCGACAGCAGCAGATACATCAGGGAGTCGGGCAGGGCTATGTCAAGACGGCCGCTGCGCGAGAGGGTTCCGGGTGCAAGGCATACACTCAGAGTGCCGGCCCAGTAGCAGAAGAGCCAGATGCTGCGACGCAGGCCTATGCAGCATCCTCGCCGCAGCCACCATATACCCAGGGCGGCCGACAGGCCTATCGAAAGCGCCTCCTGTCCGTTGCCGGCCACTATGCCCAGCAGGGCTATGCCCGCCGATGACAGAAGTCCGGCGCGCGGACGGTGTATGAACAGATTGAGCCATGCCATGCTGAGCGTGAACATCCACACGAAGCCAATCTGGCAGCTCGGCATCATCTTGGTCAGAAAGGCCAGGGGGATGATTGCTGCGGCTGTGGCTGTCGCGAGCGGGTGGCGGAGCGGATGGCGCACGCCGCCCAACCGGACCGCGAGCCATGCGAATGCAAAGTATACCAGAGCGTTGCACAGCGTGAACGCGCCTTTGCCCAAAACTCCGCAGAAGAGCTGCACGAGCGTGTGGGCCACGAATCGTCCGTTGGTGTTATGGTAGTGGGCTACCTGTGATGAGATTATGTCGCCGGCTGATGTGATTTCACCGCTGCTGGTCCAGACATGGTCGTGAATCACGAAGCCATAGTCCACGTCGTCGCCGAGCCAGATTGCCGATGAGGTCATCCACGACATCAGCAGGCATAGCGCGGCGAGAATCAGAAATGAACGGGTTTTCATTCAGCAGGAACGGCTTACTTGTAGTAGTTGTCGGCAATCTCGCGTATGGCAAGCAGGATGTTGCGGTCGGCCTGCGTCAGTTCGATGCCGCGACGCGCCATCACGCGCTCGGCTATATCGAAGAATTTTTCCATAGGCACATCGGAGAAGCCTGCCGTGCCGCCCTCAAGGAAGCTGGCCACGAAGTTGCGCGGGAATCCTGCTCCATGGATGTTGCATCCGACGCCCACCACCGTGGCTGTGTTGAACATGGTGTTGATGCCTGCCTTGGAGTGGTCGCCCATTATAAGTCCGCAGAACTGGAGGTCGGTGCGCAGGAAACGGTGAGCCGGGTAGTTCCAGAGACGTATTTTCGTGTAGTCGTTCTTGAGGTTCGATGCCACACATCCGGCTCCGAGATTGCACCACTCGCCGATGACCGCGTTGCCTAAGAAGCCGTCATGGGCCTTGTTGGAGTAGCCCTGGAAGACCACGTTGTTCAGCTCTCCGCCTACTTTGCACCAGGGGCCGAGCGTTGTGCCCGGATATATTCTGGCGCCCATATTGACAGTGGAGTGGGGGCCGATGGCTATGGGGCCGCGCAGGGTGGCGCCTTCCATCACTTCGGCCTTGGGCCCGATATACACCGGACCGTTCTTGACATTGATGATGCAGCCCTCCGCCACGGCTCCCTCGGCGAGGAAGACCCGGCCGGGGTCGCCGATTACAGTGACGCTGTCGCTCAGCGGAGCCGACTGCCGTCCGGCGGTTATACGGGCGAAATCATCGCAGACTGCGCGTCCGTTGAGCAGGAATATGTCGTACAGATTGTCGATGCACATTATGTCGTCGCTGTACTCGAGGTGTTCCGAGGCATCCCCCACAGAGGCAATGCGGCGGTCGCCTTTATATAAGGCCTGGCCGGGAGTCAGACTCATCACGGCATGCGCCAGCTGCTCGTCGGGGAGCACGTTGCCGGCCACAAGCAGCAGAGTGTCAGAGCTGATGTCGGCGTCGCAGGGAAATTTTTCAGACAGATAGTGCTCGGTGAGCCATGAATATTCACCGAAAAGATAGTAAGCCCATTTCTCGGCTATTGTAGTGATGCCCACGCGCAGAGCGCCTACCGGGCGGGTATATGTAAGGGGCAGCAGATTGTCGCGTGCGCTGTCCGGGTCGAATATTACAAAGTCCATAATGCGGAATAGCTTGATATGTGTTGATTCTGCAAAAGTACGAAAAAAACTTTTTTTCAAAAAATAATGGTCTAACTTTTTGAATATCCGACAAAAAGTTGTAACTTTGCGGCGCATTGGCACGCACTCCGCGCGCACGTGTACCATAATTAACTTTATTTATTAACTTTTTAAATGACAGAACTTAAAAACTCGCCCGTCGAAGATTTCGATTGGGACGCCTACGAAAATGGCGAGACCGCTGGTGACAAATCCCGTGAGGAACTCACCAAAACTTACGACGAGTCGCTCAACACCGTTAAGGACAAGGACGTAATCGAAGGTACCATCATCGCTCTCAACAAGCGCGAAGCTGTGGTTAACATCGGATACAAGTCGGACGGTATCATCCCCATGAACGAATTCCGCTACAACCCCGACATCAAAGTCGGCGACGTTGTTGAGGTATTCATCGAAAACCAGGAAGACAAGAAGGGTCAGCTCATCCTGTCTCACCGCAAGGCGCGTGCTTCCCGCAGCTGGGAACGCATCAACGCCGCCCTCGCTAACGACGAAATTATCAAGGGCTTCATCAAGTGCCGTACAAAAGGCGGCATGATTGTCGACGTATTCGGCATCGAAGCCTTCCTCCCCGGTTCGCAGATCGACGTTAAGCCCATCCGCGACTACGATATGTTCGTTGGCAAGACCATGGAATTCAAGGTGGTCAAGATCAACGAAGAATTCAAAAACGTTGTTGTTTCGCACAAGGCTCTCATTGAGGCCGAACTCGAACAGCAGAAGCGCGAAATCATCTCCAAGCTCGAAAAAGGACAGGTACTCGAAGGTACTGTCAAGAACATCACCAGCTACGGTGTGTTCATCGACCTCGGCGGTGTCGACGGTCTTATCCACATCACTGACCTCAGCTGGGGCCGCGTAAGCCACCCGAGCGAAGTTGTGGAACTCGACCAGAAGCTCAACGTCGTTATCCTCGATTTCGACGACGAAAAGAAGCGCATCGCTCTCGGTCTGAAGCAGCTCCACCCCCATCCCTGGGATGCCCTCAGCGCAGACCTCAAGGTCGG
Source organism: uncultured Porphyromonadaceae bacterium (assembly GCA_947177365.1). Taxonomy (GTDB): domain Bacteria; phylum Bacteroidota; class Bacteroidia; order Bacteroidales; family Muribaculaceae; genus CAG-873. The sequence continues at coordinate 12,236 of CAMWUD010000027.1, forward strand.
CGACCATGTCAAGGGCCGCGTAGTAGTAATGGCCGATTACGGCGCATTCCTCGAAATCGCTCCCGGTGTGGAAGGTCTGATCCACGTAAGCGAAATGTCTTGGTCGCAGCACCTCCGCAGCGCTCAGGATTTCATGAAGGTAGGCGACGAAGTTGAAGCCGTGATCCTCACTCTCGACCGCGAAGAGCGCAAGATGAGCCTCGGCATCAAGCAGCTCAAGAACGATCCCTGGGAAAACATCGAAACCAAATATCCCCTCGGCTCGCGCCACACTGCAAAGGTTCGCAACTTCACCAACTTCGGCGTATTCGTTGAAATCGAAGAAGGCGTCGACGGTCTTATCCACATCAGCGACCTCAGCTGGACTAAGAAAATCAAACACCCCAGCGAATTCACTCAGATCGGCGCCGACATCGAAGTGGAAGTTCTCGCTATCGACAAGGACAACCGTCGTCTCAGCCTCGGTCACAAGCAGCTCGAAGAAAATCCCTGGGATGTATTCGAGACTGTATTCACTGTAGGTTCTGTTCATGAAGGTACTATCGTGGAAATGCTCGACAAGGGCGCTGTAGTGGCTCTCCCCTACGGTGTGGAAGGCTTCGCTACTCCCAAGCACCTCGTGAAGGAAGACGGCTCGAACGCCAAGGTTGACGAAAAGCTCAACTTCAAGGTAATCGAATTCAACAAGGACAGCAAGCGCATCATCCTTTCTCACAGCCGCATCTTCGAAGATGAAGTTCGTGCTGAAAAGGCTGCTGAACGCAAGGCAAAGCGCGCTCCCAAGGCTCCCCGCGAAGAAGCTCCCGTACAGGCTCCCCTGGAAAAGACCACTCTCGGCGACCTCGAAGCTCTCGCTGCTCTCAAGGAAAAACTGTCGAAGTAATTTTCTCATCTCCGATATCAGAATCCGGTCGCGCTCTGGCGTGGCCGGATTTTTTTTGACATTTTTTTTTGCTACAGTGTAAGTTTGTCAGGCACTTTGCGTCATATATATGTGTTGCGCCGTCGGGCGCCTCTAATCTACAATCAACTACATAAATATCACGTATTCAAATTTAATCACAGACGCATTATGTCAGCATTCTGTAGAGCGCTTGCAGCGCTGATGGCTATCGCTATGCCTTTGTTGGCCCACGCTTTCCGCCTGAGCGGAAAAGTACTTGACTCGGATGGAGAGCCGCAGTCCTATGCATCATACCACATCTATCTTCAGTCGGATACCGCTAAGGTTGTCACGGCAGGAACAGCAGGAGTGGACGGGGAGATTGAGACAAATCTGTCGTTGCCCGGCAAATATCTTATCAAGGTGTCCTTTGTAGGGGCGACTGATAAGACTGTGCCGTTCAGCGCGGCTTCATCAAGTGAAAATGTCAATCTCGGAGATATTGTCATGTCTTCCGCTGAAAACACGCTTGGCGAACTCGAGGTGACCGCTCAGAAACCGCTTGTCTCAAAAGAAATCGACAGGGTGGGCTACGACGTTCAGTCGGATGCCGAGGCTCCTACAAGTACCCTGAGCGAGATGTTGAGAAAGGTTCCGATGGTGTCGGTCGATTCCGACGGAACAATCACGGTCAACGGCGGCTCTAATTTTCAAGTCTACAAAAACGGTCGACCGTCGAAGAGCTACTCCAACAACGCTGCAGAGATATTCAAGGCCATTCCTGCGTCGATGATCAAACGCATCGAAGTCATAACCGAGCCCGGCGCGAAATACGACGCCGAGGGTGTTGGCGCGATACTGAATATTGTCACGCTCGACGACTTGTCGGTGAGAGGTGTCATGGGTACGGCGGGTATTGACATTAAAGACCAGAATCTTATTCCGGCTCCGAATATATGGCTCAGTTCGCAGATCGACAAGGTGACCTTCTCGCTCTATGGCGGTTATCGAAATTTCAACCATAAGGAACGTGACAACGAGAACTGGACGGACTATTTCTATAATAATGGAAACAGCACCCATTCTCGCAACCGTTCAAAGAACCGGGGCAATATGTCGTATTTCGGAGCGGAGGCTTCCTATGAACTTGATTCGCTCAATCTGTTTACAGCCGAGCTCAACGGCTACTGGTATGCTTTCGATTCCGAATCGGCAGGTACGAATTCAATGCTTGCCGCAGATGGAAGTACGATATACAGCTATAATACCACAACCCGTGTTCCTTCGACAAGCTATCTGGACATCGACGCGAATTTCAATTACCAGCATCTTATGCGTAATCCCGGCGAGATGCTGAATGTGTCATATCAGGTGTCGACAAACAAAAACAAGAGCGAGTCAAACACGCTCTATCACGACTTCATAAATTCTCCTGTCGACTATTCCGGCGTGGAGGCCCGTACAAATCTGAAATTTATCGAGCATACATTCCAGTTCGACTGGACCAAACCTTTTGCAAAGGTACATTCTGTAGACCTCGGCGCAAAGGCGATAATTCGCCGAAACCATTCGATCGACTATTATGATTATATCGGCTCGCACGTCAACGATGATGATTTCTCGCATATCACCGATGTGGCGGCGCTCTATGCCCAGTATTCGGCAAAGCTTGGCCGCTTCGGTCTGCGTGCCGGTCTGCGCTACGAGTATTCGCATCTTAAGGCAAGCTATGCCGACGAACGTGCCGGATACAGCAGCAATCTGAACGATGTCGTTCCTTCGGCGGCTCTCTCCTGGCAGGTGAATGACGCCAATTCGCTCGCATTCAACTATGCGGCGCGTATCAACCGCCCCGGTATCGACTTCCTCAATCCGGCTGTGAACGAATCGCCGAACTCATTGAGCTTTGGTAATCCGGACCTCAATTCCGCCATGCACCACTCCATGAAGCTTACTTATATGTACATAGCCATGAAGTTCAACTGCAATCTGGCGGTAAACTACGAGACATCGAACAACGGAATAGCTGCAGTCAATTATCTCGAAGACAACCGTATGGTGCATACATACCGTAATATTGGACAGCGCCGCGAACTGAGTTTTACCGGCTTTGCCCAATGGACTATCACACGGGCCATCAGTGTAATGGCCAATGTAGGTATGAGCTATATACGTTTCGCCCAGTCGGGGCTCGAACTCTCGCGCTGGAATCCGTTCTTCTATGCGCAGTACAGCCACCGCCTGCCGTGGAAACTCAATGCCCAGCTCGGAGCTTTTATGTTCACCAGTCAGCCGAACGATGTATACAGCTATAACGACACCGGACGCTTCTCAAACTCATTCATCTGGCGACTGTCGCTCGGACGCAGCTTCCTCAAGGAAGACCGCCTGAATGTGCGCATCGAGGCAACCAATCCTATCGGTCGTAATACAAGACGCTGGACCAGCAACACGGTCAACGGCGATTATACCGGCACCAGCGTCTCGACCATGAATCACCTCAAAAGCATCAGACTTGCCATAAGCTACCGCTTCGGCTCCATGAACGCACAGGTGAAGAAAACTGCACGAAGCATCACTAACGACGATATGGTCGGAGGCTCGAGCGCAGCAGGCGCGTCCGGCGGAAACGGCGGCGGGGGAGGCATGTAACTCTGCCCCGGCTCTGAATGCTCTAATGCCGGAATCCGGCACCCTGCGCGGGTGTGGATTCCGGCATCGGCATATATGGGGCTTGTCGTTGAAATTGCGGTAGTGCCATCGGGGAAGGCAGTGTAAAAATGTCGTTCAAATATTTGGCAGTTAGGAAAATAATTGCTATCTTTGCAGCGAAAAATAGGGCATTTACACGTGAGTTTATGGCTATTCACTTGGCAGTGAAAGCGATAGCTCGTAGTGTGGGTGCGTGTAATCAATATTGGAAACGATATAACAACGATAAGAAAACTAAAGTAAAACCAAACAAACTAAGATGCCTACTATTCAGCAATTAGTAAGAAAAGGACGTGTGGCTCTGGAAGACAAGAGCAAGTCGCCTGCCCTCGATAGCTGCCCCCAGCGTCGTGGCGTGTGCGTGCGTGTCTACACCACCACCCCCAAGAAGCCTAACTCGGCTATGCGTAAAGTCGCTCGTGTTCGTCTCACCAACGGTAAGGAAGTAAACTCCTACATCCCCGGTGAAGGTCACAACCTGCAGGAACACTCTATCGTACTTGTACGCGGCGGTCGTGTGAAGGACCTCCCCGGTGTACGCTACCACATCGTTCGCGGTACTCTCGATACCTCCGGTGTCAAAGACCGCACTCAGCGCCGCTCCAAATACGGTGCCAAGCGTCCTAAGGCCGGTGCAGCCAAGAAGTAATCGGAGTCTGTGACTCTGGTGAAGTTATCTCAACGCACCGCGAGATTCTTTTAATCAAAATCAAATCTCGTTTTTGACATTCTTGAAAAGCTACCAAGCTATTTTTGGTTGAGTAAGCCCGAGTCAGAGGACGGGGCTGAAGATACACAAGCTGCAAGCAACCAAGCATTCAAAAACACAACCGTACAAACAAACCAATGAGAAAAGCTAAGCCTAAAAAACGGCTCGTACTCCCCGATCCCGTTTTTAACGACGTGAGAGTGACTAAGTTTGTCAATCATCTGATGTATGACGGCAAGAAAAACACCGCTTTCACTATATTCTACAACGCTCTTGAGACTGTGAAGTCTAAACTCCCCAACGAAGAACTCACCGCCCTCGAAATCTGGAAGAAGGCGCTTGAGAATGTCACTCCCCAGGTGGAGGTTAAATCACGTCGTGTCGGTGGCGCCACCTTCCAGGTGCCTACAGAAATCCGCCCCGACCGTAAGGAGTCGATTTCAATGAAAAACCTCATTCTTTACGCCCGTAAGCGCGGCGGCAAGACTATGGCCGATAAACTCGCTGCCGAAATCGTCGACGCTTTCAATGATCAGGGCGGTGCATTCAAACGCAAGGAAGACATGCACAAGATGGCCGAGGCTAACCGTGCATTCGCTCACTTCCGTTTCTGATTTTTTATTCATTGATTCAGACATCCAAGCAAGGAAACTAAAATGGCTAAATCCGACGAACAACTTAAATATACTCGTAATATCGGTATCATGGCTCACATCGATGCCGGTAAGACTACTACGTCCGAGCGTATCCTTTTCTACACCGGTCTGACCCACAAAATCGGTGAGGTGCATGACGGCGCCGCCACCATGGACTGGATGGAACAGGAGCAGGAACGTGGTATCACTATTACTTCCGCTGCTACCACCACTTTCTGGAACTACAACGCGGAGAAGTATAAAATCAACCTCATCGACACTCCGGGACACGTTGACTTCACCGTGGAAGTTGAACGTTCGCTCCGAATCCTCGACGGTGCCGTGGCTACTTTCTGTGCCGTAGGCGGCGTTGAACCCCAGTCAGAGACTGTATGGCGTCAGGCCGACAAGTACAACGTGCCCCGTATCGGCTACGTCAACAAGATGGACCGCTCCGGCGCAAACTTCTTCGAAGTAGTACGCCAGCTCAAGGATGTACTCGGTGCAAACCCCTGTCCCATCCAGATACCTATCGGCGCTGAAGAAACTTTCAAGGGTGTGGTTGACCTCA
>CAMWUD010000028.1 GCA_947177365.1 uncultured Porphyromonadaceae bacterium
GACTGGGCACAGCCTACATCACGGGATTCAAACACGCCATCAGCCACGGCTACGACTTCATCTTCGAGATGGACGCCGACTTCTCGCATAACCCCGATGACCTGATGAAACTCTACAACGCGGCCCGGGCCGGCGCCGATGTCGCGATAGGCTCACGCTATGTCACCGGTGTCAACGTGGTCAACTGGCCCATGGGGCGTGTGCTCATGAGCTATTACGCATCGAAATACGTAAGGTGCATCACCGGCATGCCGGTCCACGACACCACAGCCGGTTTCGTATGCTACCGGCGGCACGTCCTCGAGACTCTCGACCTGGACAAAATCAAGTTCAAGGGATATGCCTTCCAGATAGAGATGAAATTCACTTCATACAAATATGGGTTCCGCATTGTGGAGGTTCCGATTATTTTCGTCAACCGTGTGCTCGGAACAAGCAAGATGAACTCAAGCATTTTCGGCGAAGCCGTATTCGGAGTCATAAGGCTCAAATGGAACAGTCTGTTCAAAAAATACAACAAATGAATCTTATCTATAACGCCGAAGTGGTGCTTCCCGGACAGGAAGCGCCACTTCTCGGATATGTGGCCTTCGACAACGGACGCATCACCGCCACCGGATGCGGGCAACCGCCTGTGGCTCTTCTCGAACAGGCTTCGGAATGCACCGACGCCGGCCGACGTATTCTGATGCCCGGCGCCATCGACTGCCATGTCCACTTCCGCGAACCGGGTCTGACCCACAAAGCCACAATGGCCACAGAAAGCCGTGCCGCCGCTGCCGGAGGGGTCACCTCCTGGATTGACATGCCAAACACCCAGCCCCCTACTGTATCGCTTGAGGCCTGGGAAGAAAAAAACCGCATCGCCGAAGCCACAGCCGTAGGCAACCACGCCTTTTTCATCGGCGCTACCGCCTCGAATCTTAGTCTGCTGCATAGTCTGCCGTTCGACCGCATCCCCGGCGTAAAACTGTTCATGGGGCAGAGCACCGGCAATATGGCGGTAGGCGAAGAGAGTAAAATCGAGGCCATATTCGCCGAAACCGAAGCTCCTATTGTGGTACACGCCGAAGACGACAGCATAATCGCCCGCAACCTGTCGCAGCTGAAACGCGAGTTCGGCGACGAGCTGCCTGTGAGCCTTCACTCACGCCTGCGCTCTGCCGAAGCCTGCGTCAGAGCCAGCGAACGGGCCATGGAACTGGCCGCACGCTACGGCTCCCGCCTTCATCTGGCTCATATCTCCACAGCAGCCGAATGCGCCCTGCTCGACTCCGGCGACGGTGCCAAACGCATCACCGCCGAAGTTTCACCCCACCATCTGTGGTGGTGCGACAGCGATTATACCCGGCGCGGAGCACGCATAAAGATGAATCCGGCAATAAAAAGCGCCGCCGACCGGGAAGTATTGCGCCAGAGTCTGCTCGACGGACGGCTCGACATGGTAGCCACCGACCATGCCCCGCACCTTCTGTCCGACAAGGAAGGCAATCTGCTTCAGGCCGCCAGCGGTTCGCCCATGGTGCAGTTTTCCTTACCGGCCATGCTTACGCTATACAACGACCCGGCGATGGTGGCCCGGCGGATGGCAGCCGCTCCCGCCCGCCTTTTCGGCATCGAAGGCCGCGGAGCCATTGCAGTGGACAACTATGCGGACCTTGTGCTTGTGGAGCGTCATGAGTGGACTGTCAGCGACAGCGATGTACTAAGCCTCTGCGGCTGGACCCCCATGGCCGGCGAAGAGCTTTCGTGGCGTGTTGTCCGCACATGGATCAACGGAGAAGCCCCCGGAATCAGCAGCATGGCGTTGAGATTTAAATGACTAATGATTAATGATTAATGATTAATGATTAATGATTAATCCCCAACCACTTATCTTTAATAACTTGTTATTTATCATTAATCATTAATCATTTGTAATTTATCATTAGTCATTTGTAATTTATCATTAGTCATTAATCATTTGTAATGCCAATAAATTTGAGAATCAATAAAAATTTACTAACTTTGCAAAATCTATTACCACTGGCAAGCCTACCACACACATGGCTCTAACAAAACAAGGCATTATTGTCAGACACTGATTTCCAAGAGCCGCTTCGGCTCTAAAGCTCCTTTTAAAAAAATAAACCAAAACACATACACGCAATGAAATTCAACGCCTACACATTAGCAAATCTGTTCGCAGGCCTGTCTCTCGCTGCCGGCGCAAGCTTCTCTGCAAACGCCGCCAAACCGAAGAAACAGCATCTTGATGCGCCTCAGCCCAAAAGCGAGTATCACTTCCCGCAGAAAGCAACGCCCGCCGACCTACTGCAGAACTCCACCACTGTGTTCAATGTGTTCGACCATTGCATAACATCTTCGACCGGTACTGAATATTTCAACTTAGGCAAAAAATTCATCCTGTCCGGACAGGTGAATCCGGCCCGGGTCAATTTCCTCGTAATCATCAAAGGAAAGAAAGCCGGAAAAGATAATGAGGCCGTGCTCTACAATTATAATGTAATCGACGATGTGACCCACCGCTTCAGCAACAAGAAGACCGGCAACCCCACTGCCGCCACCTTCTCTCCCGACGCACGCACCATCATAATCGGCTCACCCCAGGGAATATCGCTGGTAGAGACCAGGAAATTCAAAGAAAGCGGACATATCGACTCTGACTTCGTGCCTTCGCGCCTGCTTATGAGCGACAACGGATATTATCTGGTGGCGTCCGACAGCTCCCGCGTGAATGTCTACGACTTCGAAGGTCGCAAACTACGCAAGTCGTGGGACTTCGGCACAAAAGTCAACGACTACTGCTTCAACAACGACAACAGCGAATTTGCCGTACTCACCGACGACGGCGTACTCAGCATCTACGACACACGTACCTTCGCCGTAAAGAAAACCATCGACGACCTCGGACAGGGCATTGCCTGCGACTACAACTTCGACGGCAAATACATGTCGGTGGCGGTGTCGCCCGAACTCATCACCGTAATCAACCTCATCAAGGACGATGACCGCGACTATGTGAACGTAGACGGCGGAAATCTGTCGCGCCTGCTCTTCGTGCCCGACAGCCGGAACAACACCCTCCTTGCGTATAACTCCCTCAACTCTCTCGACATCAAGCGCATGACCAAACTTGAGCCATACTATGGCAAACTCATCGCCGACCAGGTCAACGACATGATGAACGAATGGCTCAAAATGATGCCGGGCGAGACCATGGAAGAATACCGCGCACGTGTCACAGATGAGTCGCGCGCCCGCCAGCGCCGCCTGTTCGAGGAGGAAATATCCACCCGCCTGGCCGGCAATCCGCTGGAAGCCGCCAATATATCGCTTGGCAAATACGACCGTGGCAACGGCATTCTCGCCATCGACTTCGACAACATGCCAACGATATTCCTGCCCGTGCCCGAATCGGAGGTAGGCTCCTTCGGCAGCACAGACAACCTGCAGTTCAGCGATGTGAAATACGGTGTCATGGCCGACGACAGCTTTGAAATCATCTATGCCAAGGTATTCAACCGTGCCAACGGACAGACTTATACCTACGACAACCTCGACCGGGTGCCGCTCAGCTTCATGGACGGCGACGACAACGTGGTGTCGCTCGAAATTCTCCAGCAGCAGATTATGGAAGAGATGAAACTTCAGGAACTGCGGCAGAAAGTATTCGAGGAAGCAAAAAGCCAGAACGTGATTTCAGACCATACCAGCATTACGGTTGACTCACGCGTCGAACCGGCGTACAACGCCCAGGGCGACAAGATTCTCAACTACATCATCAAATTCAGCTATGAGGTGGAACCGGAATTTTCCGTCACCGAAGACTTCGGCCCCGGAAAATACCATGTCGACGAGTCGGGCGCGGCCAGCTCCATGCTGCGCATCGTGAAAGAAGCCTTTGAAGGCGACCTCGCCCAGTATATCAAGGCCGGCAAGACTCTCAAAGTGAAAATCTACGGCACTGCGGACTCATCGCCTATTGTCCGCGGCATTCCCTACGATGGCAGCTACGGTGAATTCGAGAACGAACCCGTCTATCAGGACGGACAACTCACCAACCTGACTGTCACCACCGCCGAAGGCATCAAGAAAAACGAACAGCTTGCCTTCATGCGCGGCATGGGAGTGAAAGACTTTCTGGAGAAAAACGTGGAAAACCTCGGCTCCATGAACTCCACTTACGACTTCCACATCAATGTGGCAGAAGGGAAAGGCGGCGAATTCCGCCTAATCACCGCCGAATTCACTCTGGTCGACGCTTTCTGACCCACCCCGGCTGCATCCGAATTCCAAGCACAATTATGAAAACCGACGCAAAATCATTACTCTCACTTATTATAGCCGGCGGCGGCCTCTCTCTGGCCGCTGCCGCCATCGCAATGCCCGACAATCCGCCGTCGCTCCTTGATGCCGCCGGTATCGGCGGCGAAATGCCGGCAATGCCCGGCGACAGAATGGAGGTTGCCACTTTCTCCGGCACCGACAGCCTGCGTCAGGCGCGTCTGCTCGAAGCCATCGACGAGGCCACCGCCATCTACAAGCACCTCAAATGGCAGAAATACCAGGGCGAAGACGACAATGCCGTGTACACTTCAGCCATGCAGTGCTATCTGGCCGCACGGAAAGCCATCGAACTGACCGACAACGGCTCGCCGGAACAGGACCAGTGCAAGAACATGCTCCGCGACATCAACCGCGACCTCATGCAGGGAGCTTTCCACTTCTCATCGGCAGGCGACAACGCCAACATGACGCTCTTCTCGCAGGCCGTGGTCGACAGCCGCCTCATGCCGGAACTCGCCGGCGCGGATTTCCAGAGCGACAACAGCGCCTACCCGCCCGTGGTATACTGCGCCGCCTCAGGGGCATACAACGCCAAGGAATACGCCCGCGCCATAAAATATTTCGACGAATATCTGGCCACAGGCGAAAGCCGCTCCCGCGAAAGCATATATCAGTTCCTCGGACAGGCCTGCCTGAACACCGGAGAATACGCACACGCCATCTCGGCCATGACCGAAGGCATGAAAGAATTTCCGTCGAACTATTCGCTGGTGCTGGTCAAACTGCAGGCAGCCATGGACGGCGGACATGCCGAACTGCTGCAGGACGTCCTCGACAAAGCTTTTGTATTCCGCCCCGGCGACGAACAGCTGCTGATGATACAGGGCAAACTCTATGAAGACCAGCAGGAATACTCCAAAGCCCTCGACACCTATACCACGCTCGAACAGTCGCGCCCCAACAACCTCGGGATAGCCAAACGCATAGCCCTCTGCTACTACAACCTCGGAGTAAGCTACTACAATAAAATAATCTTCGAGCAGGACGAGAAAAACAAAAAGAAATACCGCCGCCAGAGCGACGCCTACTTCGACACCGCCGCCATGAAGCTTGAGGAAATCGTGGCTAACGACCCGCTGTCAATGAAATATCTCAAAGCCCTCGCCGTCTCTTACGGCTGCATCGGCCAGACAGAGAAATTCGCTGAAATCAACACCCGCATACGCGCCCTCGGCGAAGCGCCGGTTTCGGAAAGAGACATACCCGGCGAAATGACCGCCAACGACGGCAACGCCAGCAATTTCGCTTCGTCAGGAGGCCAGACAAACAGTTTCGGCAGCGATGTCCCGGCATATTCCGACTTCGCAAAATCATATATCGAGAAGAATCTGTCGAAATGGGTGGCAAAAGGCGAATTCGAGAAGGTGGAGGATTACTCGGCGCGTGTCAGCGACGCTTCCGTCCGCCGGCAGTACGACCGCCTGAACAATGAGGCCGAGAAAGAATACATCACACTGTACACCCGCCAGCTGCGCCCGAAAGATTTCCAGCTCAAGCCTTACGATGCCGGAAACGAAGTGTATCTGATTGAGTCGAACTACGGCCCGATATACCTCCCCGTGCCACTGGCCAACGGCGAGGCCGAGATATTCAAGGCCAACTGGGACCGCATGAAAGTGCACAACCCCAGCTACTACATCAACGACAACAAGGTGCTCATCGCCGGCATAACTTTCATGACCCCCTACGGCAAAAGCTATACCTTCGACAACAGCAAGGCCAGAGAATACGCCCAGACCGCCGTGGACGTAGACTTCAGACGCATTCTCGCCGAAGCAAACAAAAATATCTCCGCGACACCGACTGCCTTCACTCCCGGCCCCGCCGTCACAAGGGTGACCGTCAAATCGGATGTCGACGAGAACATACCCGTGACCGGACGAAAGGCCGGCTCCACCTTCGCCGTGGTAATCGCCAACGAAGTCTATGCCAACGTGCCTCAGGTGGAATCGGCCATAAACGACGGCGAGGCGTTCAGCCGCTATCTGAATCTCACCATGGGTCTGCCCGAAGAGAATATCCGTGTCTACCGCAACGCCGGTCTGGCCCAGATGCACCGCGCCTTCGCCGACATCAGAAACATAGTGAGCGCGTACGGCGGCAAGGCAAATGTGATTTTCTACTATGCCGGGCACGGCATGCCTGACGAAAGCACCAAAAACGCCTTCCTGCTTCCGGTCGACGGCGATGCCATGGTTTCGGAAACCTGCATGCCGCTCGACAAGGTATACGCCGACCTCGGCAGCATGGGTGCCGGTTCGGTGATGGTGTTTCTCGATGCCTGCTTCAGCGGCAGCCAGCGCACCGACCGCCCCGACGGAATGCTCACCTCGGCCCGCGCTGTCGTAATCAAGCCCAAGGACGCGGCACCGCAAGGCAACATGTTCGCTTTCACCGCCACTTCCGGACAGGAAACCGCACTGCCTTATAAAGAGAAGAACCACGGCATGTTCACCTACTTCCTGCTGAAAAAGCTTCAGGAAAGCAAGGGTAACGTAAGCCTGCGCGACCTCACCGACTATGTGACCGAGAATGTAAAACGCCAGTCGACCGTCACCAACGGCAAACCGCAGACTCCCACTGTGACTGCATCCGGCGCCATGGCCTCCGACTGGGGCAAACGCAAATTCATACACGAATGAGACCACTCCGCATCTTAAGCCTCATGCTCCTTATGTTCGTCGCTGCAGCGGCGAACGCAGCCGGCGACAAGTCGGTGAAAGGTGAGTTCACCTATTTCGGCGACAAGAACGACAGCCGCGAGCAATGCCGCATGCACGCTCTCGAAGGAGCTCGCCTGCAGGCTCTGGCCAAAGAGTTCGGCACTGTCCTCACCCAGGACACCTACCAGCACGACAGACTGAGCGGGCGCGAGGAGTCGACATACTTCTCGCAGCTGACCTCGACTGCCGTCAAAGGCGAATGGCTTGCCGACGAAGGCGAGCCGCAGTTTGAATACAGTCTTGACAGCGAAGGCTGCTATGTAGTGACGTGCATCGTGCGCGGACGGGCAAGGGAAATATCCAACGAGGCCACGGATTTCACAGCCTCCGTGCTCCGCAACAGCACCGATCCGCGCAACGCCTCCACCGACTTCCACGACGGCGATGACATGTATCTCTACATGCGCACGCCGGTCGACGGCTATGTGGCTGTGTTTCTGGCCGGAGAAGACAACAATGTCTATTCTCTACTCCCCTATCAGCAGGCGCCCGGACCGGACATGAAGCTGCGGCGTAACACCGACTATGTGTTTTTCGATTCTGCCAGCGGGCGTCCCGAACACGGCACCGTCGACGAGCTTCAGCTGAGCACTTTCAGCAATATCGAACGCAACAGCCTCTATGTGGTGTTCTCGCCCAACGCTTTTTCCCGCATCGCCGACAACTTCGCGGGCGAGAATATCCCACGCTCTACAAGCATCGACGATTTCTCGGCCTGGCTGGCGCGTGCAAGACGCAACGACCCGAAAATGGGCGTCCGCATCATGAACATCACAATTCAGAAATAAATGATTAATGATTAATGATTAATGATTAATGATTAATGACCAATGATTAATGATTAATGATTAATGATCAATGATTAATGATTAATGACTAATGATTAATGACTAATGATTAATGATTAATGATCAATGATTAATGAATTATTTCGTAACGACAGACAATATATAGCAAGAAAAAAATCATTTGTCATTTATCACTTGCCATTTATAATTTATCATTAATCATTTATCACTTATCATTTATAATTTATCACAAACCGTGTCAGCCCGTCCGACGGGTCGGTCGAAAGCGAAAAGCTCATCCGGTGGGAGCGCAGTATGTCGGCCACAAGCATCAGCCCCAGACCGCTGTCGCGGTGTTTGGTGGAGAAGAAGGGCGTGAACACACTGCGGGCGGCCTCTTCGGTCAGACCCGGACCGTTGTCCTCCACAACCAGTTTTCCGGCTGAAGTCAGCACACGCACCCGGCCTTCCCGCTCACCGATGCTCTCCACTGCATTTTTCACCAGATTCACCAGCACCCGCTCAAACAGCATAGGGTCGGCCATCACCTCGGCTGGCCCTTCGTTTATAGCCTCCAGAGTAATTCCCGGACTGCACAGGCCACGCAACACAGGCAAAAGTTCGTTGACAAAATCGCCGAGGTCGAGCTTCTCAGGCTCCGGTGCCGGAAGTTTGGCCACAGCCGCATAGCCCCGCGTGAAGGCACACAGAGCCTCACAGCTTCGCCGCGATGTATCCAAAACGTCTGCCACCGTCGGTTCCGCCTCATGCAGCATAGCCATGGTATCCAGCACCGACACCACACTGCCAAGCGAATTGTTGACTTCGTGCGATATGGTGCGCACCATCTTGTTGAACACATCCTTCTCCGCCTGGACAATCTCGTCGGTGAGGCGGTCGACCATAAAGAAGGGACGCCGAAAACCGCTGTCGGCGAACGAACGGCGGCTGCAGCGGAGAATCTGTGACTGCCCCGGACGACACACTCGGCTCTCGCCGTCGGCCAGACTTCCGAGCAGCTCGGTCACCGTCGGAGTGACCATGCTGCGGAAGGCAGCGTTGCAGCTTCGGACACTGCCGTCGAAATTGCAGATGGCAATACCGGAAGGCGAAGCCTCGATGAGCATGTCGAGAAAGCGATTCTGCTCCTCAAGCCGCAGACGCTCCCGCTTCATGTTCTCCATAAGCGAGTTGAACAGCTCCACCACACGGTCGGCATCCACCTGCCCCACAGTGCGCAGACGACTGCTGTAGTCCTGCTCTCTCAGCAGGTTCATGCCGTTCTGCATGGCACTGAGCGGACGTCGCACCGACCTCCAGGCCATGAACATAAGCAGAAACAGCAGGCACAGACACGCCGTCTGCGCCTTGACTCCGGCACCGGCCGCCCATAATACAGGCACGGCCACGGCAGCAAGAGCCATGGCCACGAACCAGAAACGGTAAGAAGGTGTTTTCAAAGTCATAATCCAAGTTTTTCCATTCTACGATAGAGCGACTGACGGGTGATGCCCAGTTCCTCGGCCGCCCGCCGGAGGTTGCCGTCGGCATTGCGGAGTGCCCTCATGATGGTGTCGCGCTCCACCTGCTCGAGTGTCGGCACGGGCTGCGGCGCCGCCTTGGCGATAGCACTGCGGATTTTTGCCAGCAGGTCGCGGTTGCTCCACGGCTTCGACACAAAATCCACCGCACCGTAGTTCATGCCTTCGACCGCCAGCGGAATCGTGCCCCAGGCCGAAATCAGTATCACCGGCACCTCCGGCTTGAGGATGCGGATTTTGCGCAGAAGCTCAATGCCGTCGCGCCCGTCGGTGGTCCGGCGCAGGTTCATGTCCAGAATCACCAGACCGACATTGTCGCCGCGCACGGCGGCGAGCGCATCGGCCGCATTTGCCACAGCCGTATACTCCATGCCTGCTACTTTGAGCATCAGTCCGAGCGAATCGCGCACGGCGCAGTCATCGTCAACAATAAGAATCATATTGCAAATTTAGCGAAATTTCTCAGAAAATCATTGCCGCGAACGCAGTATACGCTCTATATCGGCGTTAATGTCGCTGTGATACTGATAGTCGTAGAGTGTCAGCGAGCGCAGCTGATACCAGTAGCTCCAGAACAGATACAGCTCGTTGACATACTGTCGGCGGGCGCTGTCCTTCTTGCTCTGCGAGTCGTTGAGGTCGAGGGTCGATATGCGTCCTATGAGATAGGTCTGCACATTGGTGTCGTATCGCTTGTCGGCGATTTCGCTGGCGCGCGCCGCTATGTCGAGCTGCGACTGCTGGTTGCAGAAACGTTCCACAAGTATGAACAGCTCCTGATTGAAATTCATCGACTCGCGGCGCAGACGGCTCTCGGTCACACGGCGGTTGCTTTCGGCCACTTTCACCGCTCCGCGGCGCTTGCCCCAGTCGAGCAAAGGTATGCTCACACCTATACTCGCCACCTGGTTGCTGCGCAGGCGGCTGTAGGCTCCGTCCAGACCTGTGTCGGTGCCGGTGTAGCCCACCTGGGCGAAAAGGCTTATCTGCCGCAGGTCGCCTTTGGCCTTGGCTACCTCGTAGTCGGCCTCCAGCTGACGGCGCATCATATTGCGTGCGAACTTGTTGTTTGCCAGAGCGCGGTCCAGCGCATCGGCGAAAGTAATTTCCACCCGTGGCACCGACTCCGGAATCTCCGGCACAATCTCCACGTCCTCGTCAAGGTCGAGAAAACTGCGCAGGTTGAACATATCGGCCTTGGCAGCACTGAGGCAGTCGGTGTGGTCGCTGCGGGCGTCGAGCAGGTTCAGCTCCATCTGCAGCAGGTCGTTCTCGCTGATTTGTCCCATGCGCCGTTTTTCCTTGGCCACATCATAGAGCCGCGCGGCAGTGGAGAGATTCTGTTCGGCTATGCGCAGGTTCTCGTTGCTCAACAGCAGCGAGAAATAGTACTGCACCGCCATTCGGCCGACATCCTCGGTGGCGCTCAGAAAGGCCGCCTTGGCCTCGGAGTAGCGCACCGGCTCTATGCGCGAACTCCAGCGCATGTGGTTGGTGCCGAACACAGGCTGCTCCAGGGTCAGGGCCACCGGTATGCTCATGAAGCGGTTCGAGGCTCCGGCCCCGAACTGGCGCAGCCAGTCGAGCGAAGTGCTCAGACTCACCCTGGCTCCTGTCAGCCTCACGTTCTGAGTCAGCGACAGTTTGCCTGTGGCTTCCAGAAAATTGTTCGACACAAAACTGTACTCGCCCTGGCCGTTCATATATGCGCTGTACTGCTTGGAATAAGACGGCAGAGTGGCATCGAAACTCAGTTCCGGCAACTGGTCAGCGCGGTATGAGCGCCACTGCCAGTATGCGGTGGAGAGTTCGTCGAGTGCCTCGGCGGCATCGACGCTGCGTACCCGTGCCAGCGATATGGCCTCGTCGAGGCTCATGGGCATAGGACGGGATGCAGCGCCGACGGCGCTGAAGCCAATCAAAAATAGTATGAAAAGCAATTGTCTGTTCATTGGTCTTTGAGAGCGGTTGCAGGATTGATACGCATGGCCTTGCGTGCGGGGAACCATATGCCGGCCACCACCATCAGAAGCATCACGGCGGCAGTCATGGCCATACCTTTGTAAATCCATTTCGTCGGATAAGGCATCACCGATTCCATATGGCCGCTGAGGCTGAGCCACACAGCAATGCCTCCGAAAAGCGCCAGAGAGATACCCATCAGTATATAACCCTCGCTGAACATGCGGCATGCAATGCGGGCATTTGTGGCTCCCATGGCCTTGCGTATGGCTATTTCCGGCACACGCTGCTGGATTCTGAACCAGTAGGTACCTAAGAAGCCGAGAAAAATCAATATCAGCATAAAGGCCATTATCAGCGACATACGCACAATCACGATTTTCTCTCCGGCATGTACGCTGTCTTTAAGCCGGTCAAGCGACTCGGTCTTGGCTACGTACAAATTGCCGGCACGCAGACGGGCTGTCTGTATCCACTCGTAGAAGCGGCGCCCCGCGCCGGGCTTCACCCTGATGATAATCTGCCCGGGCTGGTCATCTGCCACTTCAGGCGAACAAATCATCACGCCCGCATTGCCAAATTCGTAATCAGTACGTCGGAGATAGTTTACAGTCACCGGCGATACACGATACGACTTGTCACCTATATGTGCATTCTTGGCGGCAAAGCGTGAGGAAAAATTCCGAACCGAGTCGCCAAGGCTGTAGAGTTCTATTATTGCCGGGTCAAACTCCGACAGCACCAGCAGGCCGTCCTCGATATACGAGGCAATCTGCTCTGTGCTCTCGCCACGGCTGCCCCGGATCCGCAGAGCCTTCACGGTATTCGCATCCATTACCCTCCGGTTATAGTTGTATACGAGGGTGTCGCCTTTGTCGACAGTCCATAACATGTTGCCCATATAATTGTAATTGTAGGGCACTGCGTTCGAACCTGTGCCGACCTCCTCCACATCCGGGTTCTGACGTATGCTGTTGACGAGTGTGGCGATATTGGCCCGGTTCGCCTCTTTTTCGGCTTCCTCGCTTTCATAGCTGATGTGGCCGGGAGCGGATTCCGGCACCCCGCCGATATACGACAGATATACATTGTCGAAGTCATAGCCCTTGCTGGGCGAGTAGCTCCAGTAGAGCGAGTAAAGCTGCATGCATACATACCACAGTATGAGAGCCACCAGCAGGAATTCCACCACTAACCATATATTTCCGCGCCATTCCGAGCGCATCTGTGTAATCAGTTTCCGTTTCATTTTGTATGTCGTCCGTTGATAGCCTCTACTGTGTTGACCCGCGAAGCCAGCCAGGCGGGCAATGAGGCACTGATGATATTTAGTATAAAGCAGACCCCGAGCAGCATCAGCAGCAGACGCCAGTCGAGCAGCATGGTCAGCGCGGGAGTATCGCCGATTATATCTCCCCAGCCGTTCTGGTACAGACCGCTGTAGCTCATAAGGAATACCAGACTGCACAGCCAGCCGACAAGAGCGCCAAGCACCGTCACCACAAAGTTCTCGCTTATGATGTCGCCCATGAGGCGTGCACGGGTGCAGCCGAACGCCCGGCGGATGCCGAACTCGCTCACACGGCGGCGTATGCGGCTGTGGAGCATGCTGCTGAGATTGATGGCCGGCAGCAAAAGCAGTATCAGATAAGTAATCATGCGCTCGCGTTTGTAGCCACTGTCATCGGGGGAGTTGTTGGAGCCGTAACCGCCACGGCTGACTGTGCCTACATCGTATGGCTGTTCGTGATAGATCGGCACCATTCCCTGGTCGGCCAGTTCAGTGGCCAAAGTGGCATAGCGAGCCTTTACTTCATTGCGGATTTTTTCCTTATCTGCGCCATCCTCAAGCAGCATCACCACCGACACATTCCCCAGCATTCCATGCTGATAGCTGCTGGCTGTGGCCTGCGACATAGGCAGAAATATGTCGCCGCTTGCCTGACGGGCGAGAGCCGAAGTGTTTTTCACCACTCCGACAACTTTGTAAGGCACATAGCCGACAAGCACTTCGAAGCCTATTACATTCTCATTGTTGAACAGGTTGCGTGCCATTTCCTGCGAAATCACCGCCATGCGGGTGCCGGCAGCACATTCTATGCTGTCGAAATAGCGGCCTTCGAGCAGCGTGTGGTCATAGATTTTCCAGAAATTGTGATCCACCCGGCGGCATTTCACTTCATAGGGGCGACCGGTGCTACCTTCAGCCTCGGCGTTCTGGCTCTCGATCTGGAACATCGCCTCCATTTCCACTCCGGGCAGTCTGCGGTAGAGTTTCTCAGCCGGAGAATATCCAAGAGCCGATGAGCTGGAGCCTTGACTGCCGATAAAGCCTACTTCCATATTTTGACCGAAAAGCAGACGCGGACGGTTGCTTTCGGGTGCGAACGGCATGGTGTAGAGCTGTTCCATGCTTATGACGGTCATCATCAGGAATACCGACAGCGCTGTACCGGTAAGCGTAATCCATGTGACCACCGGCTGGTGGCGAAGGTCGTAGACCAGCTGCCGCAGTTTATTTGAATTCATTGTCATAATCAGCTGTGCTTATGATACTATATGTCCGTCGAAGAAGCGTATGATACGGTCGGTCTGACGGGCTTGCTCTTCGTTGTGCGTCACCATCACCACGGTTGTGCCGTCTTCTTTGTTAAGCCGGTGCAGCAGCGACATCACCTCGGCGCCCATGCGCGAGTCGAGGTTGCCTGTAGGTTCGTCGGCAAGCACTATCTTCGGCTTGCCCACAATGGCGCGGGCAATGGCCACACGCTGGCACTGTCCGCCGGAGAGCTGTGTGGGCAGATGCTTTATGCGGTGACTCATACCCAGACGCTCAAGCACTTCCTGCACCATGCGCCGGCGCTCGGCGGCAGACACTCCGCTGCGGTAGACCAGCGGAAGCTCTACGTTGGCCGCCACGTTGAGCGACGGAATCAGGTGGAAACTCTGGAACACGAAGCCGAGGTTGGCGTTACGGAAACGTGCCGAGGCCGAGTCGCCGAGCTTGCCTACATTGCAGTCGAGAATGTCCACACTGCCGCTGCTGGCGCTGTCGAGCAGTCCCATGATGTTGAGCAGCGTCGACTTTCCGCAGCCGCTCGGCCCCATGATGCTGACAAACTCGCCTTCTTCTATGTCGAGGTTGATGTTTTCCAGCGCCATGGTCTCTATCTCTTTGGTGCGATAGAGCTTGCTTACCTCTTTCAGTGAAATGATACTCATTTTATGTCTGTTTTTATGTCTGTTTTATTTCTGTTTTATCTTAAGGGACTTGTTGTTGACAAGGTATTCCATGTCGCCGGTAACAACTCGGTCGCCGGGCTGGAGGCCTTCGAGCACTTCGATATAGCTGCTGTTGCTGTCGCCGAGCCTTACATTGCGGCGGCGCAGATAGGAGTCGCCGTCGTAGACAAAGACTCGGTATTCGCCCGGCCCTTTGAAGAAGGAGCCAGAAGGCATGCGCAGTACATCGGCCTTGTAGCCGTAGCTTATATAGAGGTCGGCACGCAGTCCGCTGCGCAGCCCCTCGGCGCCGGGGTCGTCGAGCTGTATCCGCATGGCCACCGAACCGCCGTTCGACTGCGGCGTGATGCTTTCGACCATGCCTTTGTACTCATGACGTCCGACCCTCACCTGCACCGCCGAACCGGGCTGCACCTTGTTACTGTTGCCTTCGGGCACTTCGCCTTCGATGATGAAGGCTGTAAGGTCGCTCACCACCGCCACTTTCTGTCCGGGCATTATCTTGCTGCCTATCTCGCCTAATATATATGTGACACAGCCGCTGTGAGGCGCGGGTATACGCCCTTGTGCCAATGTCTTGCGGGTGAGGTCGAGGTCTTTTTCATAACTGCTCAACTGCAGGCGCTGCACCTCCTCGGCCGCAGCTGTGCGAAGCTGTTCGTTGGCGTGGCGCTCGCGCAGCTGGCTGAGTTCGAGACGCGCCGTGGCCAGCGATGTCTCGGCCTGACGCACGCGCTCGCCGGTGCCGCTGCCCAGACTGTCGAGGTGACGCTCGTTCTGAAGTTCCACCTCCAGACTGCTTACCTGCATTTCCTTCACCTTCACCTGCATGGCGAGTTCGCTCAGGGCAGTACGGTTGTTGAGCCGGAGCTGCACCAGTTCCTGTTGCATCACACGGTAGCTGTCGAGCATTTTCTGCATGTTGGTGTTGGCCGATTCCAGGTCAAGTTCCAGCAGCGGGGTACCGGCCGCCACAGAGTCGCCGGCCCTGACAAAACTGCGGAGCATCCTCGATTCCACCGGCGAGGTGATTATTTCTTCATAAGCGGGCACCACACGGCCACTGGCATTGATGGTGGTCTCGATAGGCCCGCGGTCTACTATGCCGTCGGTCAGGTCCGAGGCTTTCACGCTTTTTTCTGCCGAGAATATCAGCCAGAGTCCGGCGGCGAGCAGCAAGGCGGCGCCTCCGATCCATGGCAGGGCGGCGCGTATCTGTCGGCGCCGTATGGTGGTTTTGTCTATCTGTTTGTCCATGCCGCAAAATAAGCTATTTTTTCATATTTTGTCAAGCGGCATTGTGAATCAGTATGTTACAACAAAAAGAGTGTCCGATTTCGGACACTCTTCATTTCACGGCCCTGCGGACCGGTGTATGTCATGGGGCTGTCAGTCGAAGCTTTCGGCCATTCTGGCGAATGCCTTGGCCGGACTCACACGCCGGTAAAGTATGTCGTACATGCCGTCGAGAATCGGCATCACCACTTCGTGGCGGTCGTTGATGTCGTGTATGCACTTGGTGCCGTAATAGCCTTCGGCGGTCTGCTCCATCTCCATGCGGGCCGCCTGCACCGAATATCCCTTGCCTATCATGCTGCCGAAGTTATGGTTGCGCGAGAATCGCGAATAGGCGGTCACCAGCAGGTCGCCCAGATACACACTGTCGCAAATCTGGCGCGGACGGGGACTGACGGCATCGACGAAACGTTCCATCTCGCGGATGGCATTGCTCACGAGCATGGCCAGGAAATTGTCGCCTTTCTTCATGCCGTGGATTATGCCTGCGGCAATGGCATAGACGTTTTTGAGCACAGCGGCGTATTCAATGCCCTCGACATCGCTCGATGTGATGGTGTGGGTATTGTTGCCGGCTATGCAGCGGGCGAATCCGGCCGCACGGTCTATGTCGGTGCAGCCTATGGTAAGGTACGACGGACGGTCGAGCGCCACTTCCTCGGCATGACAGGGGCCGCTGATTACGAGCGTCTTCGACGGTTCCACCCCAAAGCGGTGCACCATATAGTCGGTAATCAGCTCGTTTTCGTCGGGCACAATTCCCTTGATTGCCGATACAATCGCCTTGCGGCTTATGTCTACTTCGAGCTTGGCTATGTGGTCCTTGAAATAAGGCGAGGGCATGGCCAGCAGCAGGGTGTCGCAGCTTTCGCACACCTTGTTTATATCGCTGGAGAACTCAATTCGCTCGATGTCGAACGGCACATCGGTGAGATAAGCCGGATTGTGCCGCAGACGTCTGAACTCCTCTATGCGGTCGTCTCGCCGCATATACCAGGTGATGGTCTCGCAGTTCGACATCAGCAGCTTGGCCAGGGCGGTGGCCCAGCTGCCGCCGCCCATCACAGCTATGTTTCCGGGAAATTCCATGGTTATTTCTTTTCCGGACGCATCTGGGGGAAGAACAGCACTTCCTGTATGGCGGTCTGTCCGGTCATGAGCATCACCAGACGGTCCATGCCTATGCCCATGCCCGATGTGGGGGGCATGCCGTATTCGAGGGCACGGATGAAATCATGGTCGATTATCATGGCTTCGTCGTCGCCCTTGGCGCCCAGACGCATCTGCTCTACGAAACGCTCGTACTGGTCGATGGGGTCGTTGAGCTCAGAGTACGCGTTGCAGAGTTCTTTTCCGTTCACCATCAGCTCGAAGCGTTCGGTAAGTTCGGGATTGCTGCGGTGACGCTTGGTCAGGGGCGACATCTCTATGGGATAGTCGGTGATGAATGTGGGCTGGATGTAGTGTCCCTCGCACTTCTCGCCGAAAATCTCGTCGATAAGCTTGCCCTTGCCCATGCTCTTGTCCACCTCGATGTGCAGTTCGGCGCAGAGCTTGCGCAGCTGCTCCTCGTCCATGCCTGTGATGTCGGCGCCGGTATGTTCCTTGATTGCCTCGGCCATGGTGACACGGCGGAAGGGAGCTTTGAAGTCGATTTCATGCTCGCCTACCTTCACCTTGGTGGTGCCGTTGACGTCCATGCAGATTTTTTCGAGCATCTTCTCGGTGAATTCCATCATCCAGTTGTAGTCCTTGTAGGCCACATAGATTTCCATGCAGGTGAA
>CAMWUD010000029.1 GCA_947177365.1 uncultured Porphyromonadaceae bacterium
TCGTCGATCCGTGCAACATCGCTACAGGCGGTATTGACGATGTGTGGCACGGTGCAGCTTACGCTAATGCTGCCGTCGGCAGCCATTTCGGTGGAGCTGACTGTGGGGCGGCTGTATTCGAAGTCGGTATAGCTGAGACCGAAGCCGAAGGGGAAGAGAGCCTCATGTCCGGCATCGAGGAAGAAGCTGGTGCAGCCAGTCGAGGTCTGTCCGGCCTCAAGGGGTATGTCGTCGATGAGGGTCATGTCGGTAGTCGGGCGCCCGGTGTTCTTGCGGGCGTAGTACAGCGGCATCTGGCCCGACATGCGCGGCATGCAGACAGGGAGTTTGCCACCGGGGGCAACTGTTCCGTCAAGGATGTTGGCAAGAGCTGGACCACCCATGGTGCCGGGATGGAAAGAATAGAGCACGGCCTCGCTGAGAGCGCACTCCTCGGGAATGGCGAGCGGTCGACCGGCCATGATGACGGTGACTACCGGCTTACCGGTAGCAGCCAGACGGCGCAGATATTCGGTCTGCGAGCCGGGCAGGGTGATGTCTGCGCGGCTGTGGGCCTCGCCCGACAGCACGGCTTCCTCGCCGGCGAAATACAGAATCACATCGGCGTCAGCGGCAGCCTTGAGGGCTTCGCTGAAATCAGTGTTCTTGTCGCGGCTGTAGGTGAGTCCGGGCAGATATGCGACGGCATCGCCGTATCTTTGGCGCAGAGCAGCCAGAGGGGTGACGGTATGGGTTTTGTCGAGATCGAAGCACCAGGTGCCGTTCTGGTCGTGCATGGCGTCGGCCATGGGACCGGTTACGAAAATGCGTCCGGGCTTTTTTGCAAGCGGAAGTATACCCGAATTCTTCAGCATCACAGTGCCTTCCTCGGCAGTGCGGCGAGCGGCGTCAAGAGCCTCGGGAGTATAGAAACGGTTTGCGGTGGCCATATCCACATATGGGTTCTCGAAGAGCCCGAGGCGGAATTTCAAGCGCAGCACATTGCGTACCAGATTGTCGATTACTTCGACCGGAATCTGTCCGCCCTCGACCAGAGCAGCGAGGTTGCCGTCATAGGCGTGGCCTTCCATGTCCATGTCAACACCGGCCAGAGCGGCTTTCAGCGCGGCATCGCGGCGGTCTGCGGAAAAACCGTGGTTGATCATCTCGCTGATGGAATTCCAGTCGCTTACCATCAGTCCGTCCCAGTTCCATTGATTGCGCAGCAGGTCGCGCAGCAGATAGCTGTTGCCCGACGAGGGCACACCGTTGATGTCGTTGAACGAGCACATGAAGGTGGCGGCTCCGGCTTTGGCTCCGGCCTTGAAGGGCGGAAGATATACATCGTGGAGCAGTTCCATCGGCACCCAGGTGGTGTTGTAGTCGCGTCCGCTTTCGGCAGCCCCGTAGCATGCGAAGTGTTTCACGCATGCGGCCATGGTGCCGGGCTTCGACAGGTCGTCGCCCTGATAGCCTTTGACTGCGGCCACGCCCATGGCCGAGGTAAGCACGGGGTCTTCGCCGTAGCCTTCGGCAATGCGGCCCCAGCGGGCGTCTCTGGCAATGTCGACCATAGGGGAGAAAGTCCAGCGTATGCCGGCCGAAGAAGCTTCGGCGGCGGCAATAGCCGAGCCTTCCTCCACGAGGGCGGGATTCCATGTGGCGCCCTGTCCGAGGGGTATGGGGAAAATGGTGCGGAAGCCGTGTATTACGTCGCGGGCAAAGACCAGAGGAATGCCAAGGCGGGAATTTTCAACGGCGTCGCGCTGCAGGGCGTTGACAGTCTCAGGGTCGACTTCATTGAGGATGGAGCCTACCATGCCGGCTTTGACGCGTCCGGCCATGTCGGCGCTGTAGCCCGAGCCGGTGTATTGGTTGAGCTGTCCGACTTTCTCTTCGAGTGTCATCTTTCCGAGAAGTTCTTCGATGCGGGCTTCAGTGTCGGCTGCCGGAACCGCGGCCGAGGCGGAAATACCGATGCATAAGGCTGCTATAGCGGATTGTAGTTTCATAAGAGGTCAGAACGAGACTTTTACGGTGTTGGAATATTCGCCTGAGGTGGCGTTGATTACATACAGACCTGCAGGCATACAGCCGAGGTCGAGGCAGCAGTCGCTTTCGGCGACACAGCGTCCGGCGATGTCGAAGGCGCGCAGGCGGCTTCCTTCCGACATCACTTTTCGTCCGCAGACGTTGATTTCGGGCCGTCTATTACTGACGGACGCCTCGGCGAGCGAGGTGTTTTCGATGTCGTCGCCCGGTATCAGAGCGAATATACTGTCGTCGGAGCCGCCTTTCTGGTAGACTTTCACGTAGTTGACATACATTGAAGCCTGATGGCCGTTTTCGTCGTTGAGAGCGGTGATGTCGGCGGGGTTGTGGATGCCGGGGAAATTGCCGCCTACGGCAAGATTGAACAGAATGAAGTTTTCTTTATGGAAGTAATTTCCGGCCGACCATTCGTTGTCGGGTTCGTTCTGTGGTATGTCGATCTGGAAGTAGGGGGTCTGCTTGGGCATTTTGTCAAGATCCACATACATTCTCATTTTCTCTTCATCCCATATGAGGGTGAACAGGTGGAACTCACCGTCCTGCAGGGAATAGGAGCGTGTGGCGTCTTTGGCATATGATGCGTTCGGCCATCCGGGACCCCAGTGGCAGGCACCGTTGAAGAAACGGTCGCCGACACCGTTGTTGAAACCGTTTGAGTGCCCCATCTCGACGATGTCGATTTCGCCTGAGCGGGGCCATCCGACCTGGTCGAAGTCGTTGCCCATCATCCAGAATGCCGGCCAGAGACCTTTGGGGGTAGATGGGAAGCGGATGGCGGCTTCTACTTTTCCATGTTTGAATGCAAAGAGGTTCTTGGTGGTCACACGTCCGGAAGTGAATGATTTGCCGTTGTAGTTCTCACGGCGGGCGGTGAGGATGAGGCAGCCGTTGCCTTGGCCGTCATCTCCTACGCGTACGTTTTCCTCGCGGTCGGTGTAATACTGGAGTTCGTTGTTGCCGCCGCCGTCGCCGTTGACTTCTATATTCCAGCGTCCGGCCTTGAGTTCGCCGGAGTCGAACAGATCCTGCCATACCAGACGGTAGCCGTCGGTCTCGCCGCTGCCGGTCTGGGGAGAAGCAGCAGAAGCGCCGGCCGCCATGGCTGCCATGGCGATTATCGAGTAGAGTTTAGAATACATATATGATGGATTGGAATGTTTTTTCAAGGTTGAAATCGAGGCGAGAGATACTGTGTGTTTGTCGTGTGTCGGATTCGGGTTTTATTGGGTAAGAGCCGCCGGATGCCGGTTGGCTGACATCCGGCGGCTTGAGAAGAATAGTTCAGATTATTTTACAACAACTTTGCGGGTGGTGTTGCCGCTGCGGGCTACGTACACGCCGGGGTTGAGGTTGCTCAGACCGAGGGTGCAGCCTTCGGTGCTTTTCACCATCTGGCCTGCGAGGTTGAACAGTTCGATGCCGTTGCTGCCGTTTACGTTGATTGTAGCGGCGGTTACAGTCCATGCTGCTTCTGCAGTGAGGTTGTCCACACCTGTGCCTTCGCCAAGGTTGTACATGTAAACGGCGTCAAGCGACACATTCTGACCGGTCACGGCGCCGGCAAGAACCGAGAAGAAGTTGCCCTGCCAGTTTGTCACAGCCTTGTAGTCGAAAGAGGGGAAGAGTTTTTTGAGAGTGGCGAAGGTGACGTCGATACCCTGCCAGTCGTCGGTGCTTGTCGGACCGATGACGGGAGTGTTCTCGAAAGAGGTTCCGAGCGAGAACTTTGCCGGCATGCTGCCCATATCGGCGCCGTCGGCGAATACCATGCCGATCATCGGGGCTACGGTGCCGTTCGACATATAGGCCATGTGTACGTGGGTTTCATCGTTCCAGGCGGTGGTGTTCACACCGGGAGCGCCTACCGACATGCCAGCGCCTGACCAGCCGATGCTGCCTACGTTGAGCGACATGTAGCCGTCGAAGTGCATGCCTACGCCGGGATAGGAGCCGTCGCCGGGGACGAACGAATCACCGGTGTCCGGCCAGATATACCAGTTGATGTTCGTGCCGTTCTCGAAGCAGTCGATGATTTCCGCTCCCTGAGCCTTGAAATCGTTGACAGAGGTTCCGTCGAGGATGCCTGCCCATACGGTGGTGACTTTGCCCTGTTCGAGCACTTCGGATGTTTCGGGGTTGCATGTGTACTGTGCGTTTGCAGCTGTAGCCGCGAGTGCCATAGTGGCAAGAAGAGTAACTTTTTTCATGATAGTGAGTATTGTTGTGTTGGGAATTGTCGGGTGAAAGGGTGGAGGCAAGGATGCCTCCACTCCGGATTCGGGGTTATTATTCAGGATTTTCTATGCTGTCCGCCGGCATCAGTAACCGGGGTTCTGTTCCATGGGATTGAGGTTGATTTCTTCCGAAGGGATGGGGAAGAGTTCGTTTTTCCCTTTGATGAAGTTGGCCATTTCCGCACGAACTTCATCCGATTCATGAGCTGCGTATGTGCCGTTGTCCTTGTTCAGCACTTCGTAAGCTATACCCCAGCGTACGAGGTCGAACCAACGGTGTCCTTCCATGCCGAGTTCGACGCGGCGCTCGTGGCGTATGGCCTGGCGCAGGCCGTCGGTGTTGTCGGCATAGGAGCCATAGGGGAAGGCAGGCAGCACGCCGGCGTCGGATGCCATTGCACGGGCACGGGCGCGGACTTCTTCGAGCGCCCATTTTGCGTCGGCTGTGCTTTTGCCGCTTTCGAGTGCGGCTTCGGCGAAGAGCAGCAACACATCGGAGGCTCGCATGAGACGGTAGTTGAGCGGTCCGCGCGAATCGTGGCTGAGACTCGGTATCAGGCCGGCTTCAAGATAAGACAGTTTATAGTTGTAATAAGGATTGCCGAGGTAGTTCACTTCGACTTCCTGCGAGATTTCGGCGTCGAGTTGTCCGACAGTAAGGTCGCGGCGGGGGTCGCCGTTTTCGAATTCGTCGAGCAGGTTCTGGGTCGGGTGGTTGAAGCCCCAGCCTTTGTTGCTGCTCTTGCCGCCGAATTCCGAAGCGCGCGGACGGCAGAGAATCGATGAGAACGTGCCGCGTGAGAAGCCGAAGCCTTCGCCATAGTCGCTGGTGGGGTCTTCCATATACTGGATTTCAAACACGCTCTCGCTGCCGTTTTCGCCGGCGAGGGTGAAGTTCTGTTCGTAGTCGGCCATCAGACGGTATTCCTTGCCGTACTGTTCGTTGACCCAGAGCTTGCCCCAGTCGTAGGCATCGCTGTATTCTTTCATGTAGAGATACACCTTGCAGAGCATGGCCTGCGCGGCGCCTTTTGTGGCGCGTCCGAGGTCTGTGGCCGGATAAGCCGATTTGTTCCAGAGGCGGTTTTCAGCCTCCTTGAGGTCGGAGATGATGTGGTTGTAGACCTCGTCGGCTGTAGCGCGGGGCTGCTGCCAGGCGGAGCTGGAGTCGATTACGAAGTCAATCATGGGCACACCGCCGAACACGCGTACCAGCTGGAAGTAATACAGCGCCCTCATGAAGTAGGCCTCGCCGAGCAGACAGTCCTTGCGGGCTTCGGTCATATGCTCATCGGGTTCTACTTTGGCAACCTCCTGCAGGGCGAGGTTGCACCGGATGATGCCCTGGTATTTCGCCCTGTAGTAGTTCAGAAGGATGCCGTTCTGGATATTTACCTTGAAATTGTCTATGTCGTATGCGTTTGCATCGTCGGCCACATCCTGGCCGCCTTTGAGGGCATCGTCGGATGCGATGTCGCCTATGTACCATTCGGAGAAGTATCCGCCGGGATTATATTCCCATGCCACCGGCGCGTAGCAGGCGTTGACGGTCTGTATGGCCACGGCGCCGCTTGTGAAGAAGTCGTCGAGGCGGTTGGTGCCGGGCGCCTCTTCCTTGAGCCAGTCGTTACAAGAGCTGAGGCTCAGGGCCGCGATGGCGGCCAATGCTATATGTAGTTTCTTCATGATAGATCAGTATGTAATGTTAATTCCGAAGATGAAGGTGCGCGACTGTGGGTAGTTGCCGTAGTCGACGCCTCCCGATACTTCAGGGTCGAAGCCTGTGTATTTGGTGACGGTGAAGAGGTTTCCGCCCTGGAGATACAGGCGGCAGTTCTGGAAACCGGCCTTCGATATGATGTTGCGCGGGAGCGAGTATCCGAGCTGGAGGTTTTTCAGACGGAAGTATGAGCCTGATTCAAGGAAGCGGTCGCTGGTGTAGTAGTTGATTGAGTTGACAGCGTTGGGTATGCTTCCGTCGGGATTGTCAACAGTCCATACGTCGGCCATTACAGGCGACAGTACCGAGCTGCTTCCGTTGCTTTCAAGCTGCATGCGCTTCTGGTTGTAGATTTTGTTGCCGCCCACGCCCTGGAAGAAGAGCTGAAGGTCGAAGTCGCGCCAGAATGCACCAATGTTTATACCATAGTTGAGCCAGGGAATCGAGTTGCCTAAGTCGACGCGGTCGTTGGAGTCGATTATGCCGTCGCCGTTGGTGTCGGCATAGCGTGAGTCGCCGGCGTGGAAGGGGATGCTGCTTTCGTTGTAGCCGTGCAGATGGGCGAGGGCTTCTTCGTCGCTGCGGTATATTCCTTCGTAGCGGTATCCCCAGAAGTAATTGAGAGAGTGGCCTTCGTCTACCACCTGGACGCCGTCGTAGTTGCTGTAGATCACGGAGCCGCCGTTGAGGTGGGTGAGCTTATTGTCGATGAACGACACGTTGCCACCGATGCTGTAGTGGAAGTCGCGGCCGATGCTGTTGTCGTAGTTCAGGCTGATTTCAATGCCTTTGTTGCGCACTTCGCCTACGTTGGCCATTGCCGAGTAGCGGTTGCCGACGTGTGCCGGAGCGTTCACGCTCATGAGCATGTCCTTGGTGTCGCGGATGAAGGCGTCGACCGAACCGCTCAGACGGTTGTTGAAGAAGCCGAAGTCCACTCCGACGCTGGTCTGTTCGGTGTTTTCCCAGTGGCCGCCGTTGTTGATCCATGTCAGCACGGTAGCGCCGCTTGCCAGCTGCTGGTCGGCACCGAGAACGTAGTCAACGAAAGTCGGGCCTGTGTTGAACATGGTGAGCAGGAAGGCATTGTTATTGATGTTGTCGTTGCCCACTTTACCCCAGCCGAGGCGGAGTTTGAGGTTCGACAGCCAGGTGACGTCGCGCAGGAAAGCTTCTTGATTCATGCGCCATGCAAGGGCGAAGGAAGGGAAATAGCCCCAGGCTTTTTCGGGGAACTTGCTTGAGCCGTCGGCACGGAAGTTGACAGTGGCCAGATAGCGGTCGTTGAAGCTGTAGTGGATACGTCCGAGCCATGAGAAGCGGCGGCTGCGTCCGACCGAGTCGCTCGGACGGGAGAAGTTGTCGGTCACCTGAGAGAGGTACCAGTTGCGGTCAACGGGATTGAGGATGTTGGAGCCGCTGCCGCCGATACCGTAGTATGTGTATTCCTCGACAGTCTGTCCGGCCATGATTGAGAAGTCGTGCTTGCCTATCTTGCGGGCATAAGTGAGGATGTTGTCGACCTGATAGTTGTACATGCGGCTAATGTCGGAGGCAAGGAAATTGTCTTCGCGTTTGTCGTAGGCCGATACCTCGTAGGAGTCGGCGAAGCTCTTGTTGAGAGCCACCTTGTAGTCGAAGCTGTAAGTGCTGCGGAAAGTGAGATAGGGCAACGGCGTGATTTCAGCGAACACGTTGCCAACCCAGCGCTCGGTGCGGTTGTGCGGGTGGTTGTACTGCAGCATGCTGAAGGGGTTGGTGACGTTGGTGAAGTTGGAACCGGCCGAAATACCTCCGCTGAGATCCTTGCCGTTGCGGTTGACGCTGCCTTCCGGATAGTGAGTCGGGTCCCAGGGGGCCATGGCGAACGCAGCCGAGAGCATGTTCGACATGGGGCTTGATGTGTTGTCGCCGCTTTCATAGGCGTTTTTTGCCACACCGGCCATGAATGAGATGTTCTCGCCGATTTTCAGCCAGTCGGTAGCCTTGTAGCTGGTGTTCAGACGGGCGGTGAAGCGGCTGTAGTCCGAGCCGATGAGCGTGCCTTCCTGTTTGAACCAGCTGCCGCTCATGGAGTAGGTGAATTTATCGCTGCCGCCGTCGATCGACAGGTGGTAGTTCTGAATCCATGCGTCGCGGAACACTTCGTCCTGCCAGTCGGTATCCTGTGAGGCATAGTCGAATCCGTCGGGATTGGTCTCGGGATCGTATACAGTAGGGTAGTAAGGCGAGGCGCCTAAGCCTTTGAATGCCTTAAGCCAGGCGTTCAGACCGTATGTATTATAATATTCCTTAGATCTTGCATTTCCGTTTATCATCAGGTAAGTGTCGGCGAAGTCGCGGGCGTTCATTACATCGAGTTTGCGCCAGCGCTGCTGTACGCCGGCGTAGGCGTCGAAGCTCACGCGGGCACGCTGTCCGGCCTGACCGGTGCGAGTAGTGACGATGATGACGCCGTTGGCGCCGCGGCTGCCGTAGATGGCGGTGGCGGATGCGTCTTTGAGGATTTCAGTGCTTGCGATGTCGTTGGGCGACAGGAAGCTGATATCGTCGGTGATGATTCCGTCCACTACATATATAGGAGCGGAGGATGTGACGTTGCCGACACCGCGGATTCGCACTTCGGCAGCTGCACCGGGACGTCCGCTGAGGGAGTTTACGGTCACACCTGCCGCCTGGCCCTGGAGAGCGTTTGCCAGGGAGGGTGCCGGAGTTTTCTGCAGTTTGTCGGAAGCCACTGAAGTCACAGAGCCGGTAAGGTCGCTTTTTTTCATGGTGCCGTAGCCGATGACTACGACTTCGTCAAGGACCGAGATGCTGTGAAGAGTCACATCAAGAGTCTGGCTCTCGCTGATCTTTTTCTGAACCGGGTCGCAGCCCACGTAGTTGAACTCAAGAGTCTGTCCGGCATTGACAGTGATGTTGTAATGGCCGTCGAAATCAGTGTCGACGATATTCGCGGGATTCTCAAGCACCCGGACTGTGGCACCGATTGCAGGTTCTCCGTCATCGGCTGTGAAGACGGTGCCGCTCACTTGCAGCTGCGCCCACAGACTGATGTCGCATATAAGAAACAGGATTAATAGAAATAGATGTTTTCTCATGCCGTTGTTAAGGTTTGAGGTATGTGATAAATGGTTGTTTTCTGACAGTGCGGTTCGTGCCGAATCGTCATTCACCGCAATTTCATGCCGCAAAGTTATGTCAAAATTCACAATCCAGCACTATATTGACACACTCAAAAACTCAACATAGCGCTATATACAACCCTACAGACACCCTACAAAACAAAGTTAAATAGCATTCAGACAGTAAATTAGTATTTATATGTTTTAAAACATAACTCACGCACCAATATTTATTTGCATATTTTGAGTATCTTTGTAAAAAAAATCACCCATGAAAGAACTTCGTCACATTTTTGCTTTGTCTGTGTTGTGTCTTCTGTCGGCTCTGAGCTGTCTGGGTTCATATCCGATTGTGCGCAGTTTTCCCAAAAGCTGGCATGAGGGAGGGGCGCAGACATGGGCCATGGCAAATGATACTCTTGGCCGGATGTTCTTCGGCAACAAGAACGGCCTGCTTGTGTACGACAGTGACATATGGCAGCTGCATGGAATCGATTACGGTTCGACTGTGCGGGCACTGATGTATGATGCGGCGGAGACGCGCCTTTATGCCGGAGGCAGCGAGGAGTTCGGCTATTTCACATATGAGCCGGGTACGGGTGATTTCCGCTACAGCAGTCTGACCGGACTTTTGCCGGCCAACATCGCGCCATTTAAGGAAGTATGGAATATATTCACGCTTCCGTCGAGCGACAATATCTGGTTTCAGGCCGACAATTGCCTCTTTGAATACGACGGACGATCCATAAAGCCGTTCAAGACCAACGAGCGAATAACAGCCTCGGCTGCAATAAACGGGCGTATATATGTGGCGATGGCGCATGGCGGCATTGCAGAACTCGATTACGGCAGGCTGGAGAGTCTGCCTTCCGGCGAACTTCCCCGCGAGGCGAGGGTGGTGGAGTTTCTGCCGTATCTCAACAAAGTGCTGATTGTGACGGAATATCACGGGTTGTATGCCATGGAACATGGCCGAATTGAGGCCATTGACCTGGGGTCTGACAGCTTCTTGCGCTCCTCGCAGGTGTTTTGCGCTGCAGCCAAGGGCGACAATTATGTGTTCGGAACGGTAAGCAACGGAGTGATGATGGTGAATATCAGGAGCGGCAGAGTTTCCTATGCCAATATCGAGACCGGTCTGCAGAACAACACAGTGCTGTCCGCCTATTTTGATGATGACAATAATCTCTGGCTTGGTCTCGACAACGGCATTGATATGATCCAGGTGGATCTGCCGTATTACAGTCTGCTCGGCTCGACCTCGCGCTATGGCGCCGGCTATGTGTCGCTGCGCAGTGGCGAGGATCTGTATCTGGGTACTAACCAGGGGCTTTTTGTAATGCCTTACACCGATGTGCCCACGCCGGAGCCTCCGCGACTGAAAGCGCTGGTATCCGGTCAGATATGGGATGTGAAAGATTTCGACGGCGAGCTGTTCGTAGGCAGTGATGCCGGTTTGTATGTAGGCGACCGTAGAGCTATGTCGCGACTGCAGGGAGTGCCCGGCACCTGGTGTGTCGAACGCTTGCCTCAGGCGCCCGATTATCTGCTGGTATCGACATACGAGACATTCTATCTGCTGCATAAGGAGGGCGGACGTTGGGTGAATTCCGGCAGTGTGTCCGGCTATAACGATATTGGAGGCCGCTTCCTTGTCGATGCCCAGGGCGACATATGGATAGCACACTGGCTCAAAGGTGTGTATCGTCTGAGTATAGATGTGGGACGCAGGAGTTTCGTGTCGAGCAGTTTTTTCAGTCAGGAGAACGGCCTGCCCCCCACGAGAAGTGTGTCGCTTTCGGAATATGACGGCCAGCCACTGATTATATCCGATGGCGGCTTCTCCATGTTGTCGTCCGATGGCAAGTCGGTTGTGCCTCATAAAAAACTTAATGCAATGCTTGACACACCGGTGTCGCCGATGTTCCATCAGTCGCCCAAAGGCGACATTTGGATAATAGCTGAAAATTCGGTGACCCGCTTCTCGCGCAGCCTGTCGGGAGAAATTGTGGCCGACAGTATCACATACTCGCCCATCGCCACTCAGATTATACCGGGTTTTCAGAATCTGAATTTTGTGAACGACGAGCGTCTGATTGTTTCGATGCAGGATGGCTTCTATGATGTAAGCCTGTCTGGCACCACAGAACAGCGCGCCGGCAAGCAGGTGTATTTCCGTGTGCTGCAGGCTTATGGCGACAGTGTCCGGACCATACACCCCGATGATGCCGGTATTGGTGATGTCACTCTGCCTTTTTCCATGAATTCGCTCCGAGCCGAGGCTGTGGGGGTGGAATACCGGGCCGACAAGGCGGTGGTCTACAGCTTCTTTCTGGAGAATTACGACAGCGGCTGGAGTAAGTTCTCGCCAATGTCGTATAAGGAATATACACATCTGCCCGAGGGTGATTATGTCATGCGGGTGAGGGCGTTCAACAGCATCACGCGTAAAATGAGTGAAAACAGCATGAACATACGTATTCTGCCTCCGTGGTACCGTTCGACGGTGGCCAAAATAGTGTATCTGCTCATGATTCTTGCCATTCTGGTGCTGGTGTATCACTGGTTCAAACGGATGTCGCTCAGAGCCTCTCGTCAGGTGGCTGCGCGAAAGGAGAGAGAGCTGGAGGCGATAAGGGTGAAGGCGCGTGAGGAGTCTCTGCTGAAAGACTACGAGATAGCCGAACTCAAGAGCCGGCATCTTGAGAATGATGTGCAGCATAAAACCGAGGAATTGTCGAACATCACCATGAATGTGGTGCGGAAGAATGAGATTCTGCTTGATATATCGGAGCGTCTGACGCGTCTTGGCAACAATGAACTGAGCGGTGAGGCTTCGCGACAGATTGCAAAGATTCAGTCGCTGATCAAGGAGAATATCACGCGCGATGACGACTGGCGTAATTTCGTGCGTACGTTCGATGCCGCCTACGGCAATTTTACCAAGCACCTGCAGGCCAGGCATCCGGGTCTGACTCCTACTGAGCTGCGTGTGTGCTGCTATCTGATCATGGGTCTTAACAGCAAGGAAATAGCGCAGCTGTTCAATATCAGTTATCGCAGTGTGGAAATGACCCGTTACCGGCTCAGAAAGAAGCTCGGACTGGTGCGCGAAGTGAGTCTTACCGACTATCTCAACGGTATTTTTGCTGAAATCAAACAGACAGAGCAGGTATAGTGCGTTGTAGAAAAAAAACAGGCAGTCTCACGACTCCCTGTTCCGATAATCTACAATCTAAGGACCGGAATGCTCCGGCCCCTATGGCTTATTCGTCCTGAAGCTGACGGTGCATTTCGGCAGCTGCGTGCCGTCCGTCGCCCATGGCGAGTATGACTGTGGCACCTCCGCGGACTATGTCGCCGCCTGCGAAAAGAGTCGGGATTGACGACTGCAGTCTTTCGTTCACGGCTATGGTGCCTCTGTCGGTGACTTCAAGATTTTCAATCGAACGCGGAATGAGCGGATTGGGAGATACACCCACGGCTACAATCACTTCGTCGACTTCGATTTCGTCAATAGCGCCCGGTATCGGTCTGGGGCTGCGGCGTCCGGATGCATCGGGCTCGCCGAGTTCCATCCGCTGTATGCGCATGGCGCGGACGTGTCCGCGTTCATCCCCGAGGTATTCCACCGGATTGGCGAGAGTGATAAATTCCACGCCTTCTTCCTTGGCATGAGCCACTTCTTCGATGCGTGCGGGCATTTCAGTTTCGCCGCGCCGGTATATGATCATGGCTCTGGATGCTCCAAGACGCAGGGCGGTACGGACGCTGTCCATGGCGGTGTTTCCTCCGCCTACGACCGCTACTCTGCGGCCTTCGGCCACAGGGGTGTCGTAGTCCGGACGGCCGGCACCCATGAGGTTGACGCGGGTGAGGTACTCGTTGCTCGACATTATGCCGATGAGGTTTTCGCCTTCTATGCCCATGAAGCGTGGAAGTCCGGCTCCGGATGCGACGAATATCCCTTTGTAACCCATGTCGAGCAGGTCGTCGTAGCTGAGTGTCTTGCCTATGATTACATCGCTTACAAATTCCACTCCTTGACGGCGGAGCATGTCGAGTTCGGCTTCCACCACTTCGTTGGGCAGGCGGAATTCGGGTATGCCGTATTTCAGCACGCCGCCGATCTCGTGGAGAGCCTCATAGACTGTGACGTCGTAGCCGCGCATAATCATGTCGCCGGCGAACGAAAGTCCGGCGGGACCGCTTCCGACTACTGCTACCTTGATGCCGAGCCGCTCCGCCGGCACCGGACAGGGCGCATCGGCTTTGCGGGCCGCGTCGGCGGCGTAGCGTTCGAGCCAGCCGATTGCCACGGGCGGTTTTTTCATGCGGTTGTATAAGCAACGGCTCTCGCACTGTTTTTCCTGCGGGCATACACGTCCGCAGACTGCGGGAAGGGCGCTTGTGGCGCGGAGTACGGCCGAGGCCAGGTCGGCGCGTCCGCGCTGTATGTTCTTGATGAAGCCGGGGATGTCGATGCTTACGGGGCAGCCGCTTACGCACTGGGGGTCGGGGCAGTCGAGGCAGCGGGTGGCTTCGAGTACGGCCTGCTCCTCGCTCAGGCCCTGGTTTACTTCTTCATTGCAGTGGATGCGGTAGTCGGGCGGAAGCATGTTCATTGTGGCGCGGGGTATTGCGCCGCGTTCACGGGCCGACATGGCCTGCCGCAAATCTTCGCGCCAGGCTGCGTTACGACTGTTCAGTTCTTTGTTTTCCATGGTTAATAGTCGTGTTATGAGTAAGCGCGCATGCGCATAAGCATTTCATCAAAGTCCACCTGATGGGCATCGAATTCCGGACCGTCGACGCAGACGAAGCGCATTTTGCCCCCGACAGTCACACGGCAGGCGCCGCACATGCCGGTGCCGTCGACCATGATGGTGTTGAGCGAGCATATGGTGGGTACTTCATATTTCCGGGTGAGGGCTGCGACGAATTTCATCATTATCGCCGGGCCTATGGTGACTACTTCATCGACTTTTTCGCGCAGTATTACCTGCTCTACGCCGTCGGTGACGAGACCTTTCTGTCCGTAGCTGCCGTCGTCGGTCATGATTATTACTTCATCGGAGTGGGCGCGGACCTGATCTTCGAGTATTATAAGGTCGCGTGTGCGGGCTGCGAGTACACTGACAACGCGGTTTCCGGCCTCTTTCATGGCTTTGATGATGGGGAGCAGCGGAGCTACTCCCACACCGCCTCCGCAGCATACTACGGTGCCCCGGCGCTGGATGTCGGTAGCCCGGCCGAGCGGACCTACCACATCGGTCAGACAGTCGCCCGGCTCCAGCGCGCAGATTTTGCGGGTGCTGACGCCTATGGCCTGGATTACGAGGGTGATGGTGCCGCGTGCGGTATCCGCATCGGCAATTGTCAGAGGAATGCGTTCGCCCTTATCTCCGCAGCGCACAATGACGAAGTGTCCGGGCTTGCGTGAGCGGGCTATCAAGGGTGCTTTTATGTCGAGCCGCACCACATTTTCTGAAAAGTGTTCTTTGCTGATTATCTCATACATAGATTTAAGGGCTGCGCCATTTGTGGCGTAGCGGAGGCAAAGTTACATAAAAAATCCGACTGCGGCAATAATGCAAAAAAATAAAGTCCACCTGCATGCAGGTAGACTTTACTATGAGGTTTTAACCGAGTTGTCGATTATTAAGCCTGCTCAGCTGCTACAGAGTCGGCGGGAGCTACAGTGTCGGCGGGAGCAACTTCTTCAACTACAGTAGCGGTTTCTTCTACAACAGCAGCAGTAGAATCAGCAGCAGCGCTGTCAGCGGCTTCCTTAGTTTCGCCGTTACCGCAAGAGAAGAGGCTTACGCTGAAAGCTACAGCGAGCATAAGAACTAACTTTTTCATTTTCTTTTTGATTAAATAGTAAAACAATTTATTTGTGCTTCAAAAACGCTACAAAGTTACGCCTAATTTTTGAACCTACCAAATATTTTTTTGAAAAAATATCACAAGGCACTTAAATGTTTGTTTGATTGGCAGGGTAATTGGCGTAAAATCAAGATGTTATATATTTTTATTCTCTTTGGCTTTTTTTGCAATTTCGTTAGCCATTGCCACAGCTTTGGTGATGTGGTCGCAGATATGGTCGGCTCCGATGAGCTTGTCAATCTCGGCGTGTTCGAGACTTTCGCGAACGCTTTGCTTCACGCCGGACAGTACTATATGTATGCCTTCGCGCTGCGCCGACTTTATGAGAATCTCAAGATTGTGGATGCCGGTGGCGTCGATGAAGGCTACTTTTCTCATGCGGATTATACGTACGACAGGGGTCTGGGTGCCTACGGTGGCGCGCATCATCTCATCGAATTTGGTGGCAACGCCGAAGAAGAACGGACCGTCGATTTCGTAGATGCTCACGCCTTTGGCTACGTCAAGCATTTCATGCTGCTGCATCTCGGTGCCTTCGGCGACGTCGAGCTGTTCGGAGTACACTTTTATTTCGGTGTTCTCGGTGACGCGGCGCAAGAAGAGCACGATTGCGAGCAGCAGACCGATTTCGATGGCGATGGTGAGGTCGAATATCACGGTCAGGAGGAAGGTGACAATCAGCACCGACACATCGCTTTTGGGCGCTTTGAGTATGCCTACAATTGTGCGCCAGCCGCTCATGTTGTATGATACGACCATGAGTACTGCGGCCAGGCAGGCCATGGGCACATAGTTGATCAGCGGCATGAGGAAGACGAAAATCAGCAACAGTACCACCGCGTGGATGATGCCGGCCACCGGGGTTCGTCCGCCGTTGGTGATGTTGGTCATGGTGCGGGCGATGGCTCCTGTGACAGGAATGCCGCCGAAGAACGGCACGGCTATGTTGGCTATGCCCTGGCCGATGAGTTCTGTGTTGCTGTTGGTTTTTGACCCGGTGACGCCGTCGGCGACTGTGGCGGAAAGCAGCGATTCAATGGCGCCGAGCACGGCTATGGTGAATGCTGACGGCAGCAGGAGGTTGATGGTGGCCATGTTGAGTTCGAAGCCGCGGGGCAGAGGTATGTCGGTGCTCATGGTGCCGAAACGGTCGCCGATGGTCTGAACGCTGAAGCCGTCGATGCCGCTCAGCAGGTAGGTGGCGGCAGTGACAACAATGATGGCTATGAGGGCGCCGGGGAGCTTCTTCGATATCTTCGGTGTGAACACTATTATTAATAAGGAGACGAGACCTACGGCGAGTGTGGGCAGGTTGATGTTGCCGAATGATTTCAGATACAGCCCCCATTTGGGTATGAACTGTCCGGGGATGTTGGTGAGGCCGAGGCCGAAGAAGTCGTTGATCTGGGTGGAGAAGATGGTCAGGGCGATGCCGGCGGTGAATCCCACTATTATAGGATAGGGGATGAATTTGATTACTGTGCCGAGGCGGAACAGCCCCATCAGTACCAGGATGACGCCTGCCATGGCGGTGGCGATGGCGAGGCCATGGAGACCGAACTGCGCGATGATGTTGTATACGATTACGATAAACGCGCCGGTGGGGCCGCCAATCTGAACAGAGTTGCCTCCGAAGAAAGAAACGAGGAAGCCGCCGATGATTGCGGTGATGAGTCCGACTGTGGGACTGACACCGGAGGCGATGCCGAATGCGATGGCAAGTGGGAGAGCTACGATGCCTACGACGATGCCTGCGATGACGTCGTCTTTGAGTTTGGACATTGAATAGTGGCTCAGGGCTCCGAATAGCTTGGGCCTGAAGTCAATTGTGCCGGTTAATTTCATAAGATTATATTTTCCCTTAAATTTTCGCTGCAAAGTTAAACAAATTTTAGCAATTGGCAAAATTGACGTAACTATTCACCTACCTTGATTTCCGTAAGCTGTTCATTATCAATGTAGGGACGCACCCCGGTGCGTCCGCAGCAACAAGATTTCGGACAGCCGGTGGGCGGAGGCACCGGGGTGCGTCCCTACAAGGTAATGTTTGCCAGCGATTTAACATAGTTGAATAGTTACAAATTGACTTAGGCAGAGGAATACGTGTTGTAGAGTTTTCGGCCAATAGTATGGGATAAAAGTATAAAATTGCGATTTATAGAAAAATAATTGTCGAAAAATTTGCAGGTGCCGAAAATTAGCGCTAACTTTGCACTCGCAAAAGCAAAGCAAGTGGATGCTCTCCGCCATGCGAAAGAATGGTGTGGTAGTTCAGCTGGTTAGAATACCTGCCTGTCACGCAGGGGGTCGCGGGTTCGAGTCCCGTCCATACCGCAAGAGGAGAGAGGAGAATGAGAAAT
>CAMWUD010000030.1 GCA_947177365.1 uncultured Porphyromonadaceae bacterium
TGCCGGTCCAGCGGAAGGCCTGGGAGAACACAACTGTTCCTTCGTAGACAGGGGTCTCAAGCTTCTGCACGTCGGCATATTAACGTTTAACCGTCACACTGCTGACGGGCTGGCCGACAAATTCCAGACCATCCACTGCGTCGAAAGTGAACTCGGTGGGCTGGATCGGCTGCGAGGGGTCTGCCTCATGTGTCATGCCGTAGATGTGGTAAGTCGGTTCGATGACCGCAGTGAATTTCAACACACCTTCAGTCGGCGAAATCGAGTCGATTTCCGAACTCCACTGCACTTTCTGCGGCGGAGCCGCAAAGGCAGCCGAGGCGGTCATAAAAAACGTGAGCAAGGTGAGCGCACGCCATAATCTACTGTGATTCATTGCTATAGTTGGATTTTATAATGATTGGAGGTAGTTTGGTTTACTTTTTAGGAACAGCTATTTCAAATGTCTGGCGCTTGGGAGGCATGCAGTTGGCGTCGTTGCAGGCCATGTAACGCACCGTCGCCACGATTTTGGCGTTCTTTGCATCAGTAACCTTGAATTTCTGGGAGAACACAGCTTTACCGGCCCACCATTTGAGCTCCATGTCAAATGCCTTGTCGAACACCACGGTAGGTTTGGGTGATACTGTCACCGCGCCGACGGTGGCGACACCGGTACTCTTGTCGAAGTTGAAACTTGTAGGCTTCGGACCGCCCTGGGGAATGTCAAGACCGTATACATGCCAGCCCTTGTCGATAGTGGCTGTAAAGGTCACAACGCCTTCTGTGGCAGAAGTCATTTTCACACTGTGGGTCCATTTCACTACATCCTGGGCTGCTGCCGCGAATGCAACGGCGATAATCATCGCCAACAATACTGCATACTTCTTCATTACGCTTTATTTGTTTTTATAGATTGTCTGAAAAACGAACATTTCATGAACGGCCAGCCGGGTGACTCAGCGCCGTTCTTTAATTATAAGACCTTCGAAGCAGCCTAAAGTTAAACCACCTCGCTCTCTTTTGCATGCAAAGATACTAAAGTTCGCTGGATTTCGCACAAAAAAACATAAAAAAAACGTTTCACCCCCCGCATTTTGACCCTTATGTGGAAATAAATTCGTACCTTTGCGGATAAAATCAAAATTCACATCTTAATGAGCCTAAAGAAAGTGCTATATATCTCTCAGGAGATTGCCCCCTACCTTAAAGACAGCGTGATGTCCGGCCTCGGCCGCATGGTGCCCCAGGGGATGATTGAGAAAGGACTGGAAGTCAGAACTTTTATGCCTCGATATGCCTGCATTAACGAGCGACGCAACCAGCTTCATGAGGTAATACGCCTCTCCGGTCTCAACATTGTCATCGATGACAGCGACCACCCGCTGATTATCAAGGTAGCCACACTGCAGCCTTCGCGCATGCAGGTGTATTTCATCGACAACGATGACTACTTTCTGCGTCAGCGCGCCGAAGACCTCGAAATCAACACCATGCCGGAAGAAAACGACGAACGTGCCATTTTCTTCGTCCGCGGTGTAATCGAGACTGTACGCAAACTCCGCTGGGAGTCCGGTGTGATACACTGCTCCGGATGGATTACCGCACTCGCTCCGCTCTATATCAAAAACGTTTACGCCGAAGACCCGTCGTTCGCCGGCGCCAAAATGGTTTACAGCTTGTTCGGAAACGGTTTTGAAGGCACCCTTGACCCCCGCTTTCAGGAAAAACTCCGCATGGAAGGGTTCACCGACGAACAGCTCGCTTCTCTCGGCAGCGAACCGGTGGATTTCAAAACACTCAATAAATTCGCTATTGACCACTCCGACGCCATAGTACAGGCGACTGACGATGTCGACCCCGAACTCATAGAGTACGCCAAGGCTTCCGGAAAGCCTTTCCTCCCCTTCCCGGGCGAAGAAAACTACAAAGACGCGTACTACAACTTCTACACCTCCCTCGAATAAAGCATTATGCACTCCAGTATCATCAGCCGTCTGGCCGGCGCCATGGCATTGCCCGCTTTGCTGCTGCTCGGCGCCTGCGACCAGACCTCAAATATCGGACAGTCGGTTATCGATGAGAATATCGACATCGTAATCGACTCCGCATTTACTGTAAGCGGCAGCTCTGTCCGCAACGACAAAGTCCAGTCGCGCACACTGACACAACTTCTGGGCGACATCGACATAAGCGGATACGGCACTGTGAACAGCTACTTTGTGTCTCAATTCATGCCTGCGGCGAATATCGAGACCGACGACGTGGTGTCGATTGACTCCCTGAAGCTGATTATGCGTGTGCCTACAGGCGACTTCATCGGCGACTCCATCGCCCCGATGGGTCTTACCGTATACGAACTGGAGCGCGACCTCCCCTATCCGATATACACCGACACTCCTACCGACGGATTCTATAATCCGGCCAAGCCTATAGGTTCGAGCATATACACTATGGCGAATTTCCGCCTTGACTCCATTTCGAAAACCGAAAGCACCACTTACCGTGAATTTGCTGTTCCTCTCGATGTGGAGCTTGGTCGCAGACTTTTCGAAGCCTACAAATCCAATCCGGCCTCGTTCTCCGACCCTGAGACATTCACCACCGACATTTTCAAAGGTCTGGCCGTGCAGAACAGCTTCGGCAGCGGTCGACTGACAAGAATAGGACAGTCGATGCTGCGTATGTCCTACACCCGCAGATTCTATTCCGAAGAGCTGCAGCGCGACTCCATACAGCATCTGAGCGGCAATTATTTCGGTGTCACTCCGGAAGTTGTCACCAACAATCTTCTGACTTATACTCCGGCCAATGAAATCACCGCAATGGTCAACAACGGCGATGCCATCGTGGCTGCGCCTGCCGCATACGAAGTAAAAATGCGCTTCCCGGCTCCGGAAATTCTGGCGAGCTACCGCAGCGACAAAGCCGATCTGCAGCTCATCAACAGTCTGACAATGAGTCTGCCGGTAGCCTTGATTGACAACAATGCCGACATCCAGCCGCCGACCTATATACTGATGGTTCTGAGCAAGGAAAAGGATTCGTTCTTCGCCGACAACTCTCTGCCCGACAATATCCACTCTTTCTACGCGGCATACAACTCATCGACCCAGAGCTACGACTTCACCGACCTCCGCGCATATATCACCGAGCTGGCCGCCAAGGAGAGTCTGGAAGAAGCGGATTATACATTTACACTGACCCCGGTCACTGTCACCATGACTACAAGCGGAAGCGGCTACTACCAGACTACGGTTGTTGGCAGTGTGACACCCGAAGTAAGCACAGCGGCTGCAGCAAAATTTTTGCTGGACAAAGCAAAAATTATCTTCGCATATAGCCGTCAGTCGCTAAATTATTAGTAACTTTGCAGTCGCAGACAGTTTTTCTTTTGTCTGCACTGCTCACAGGCCGCAATAGCTTAGTTGGTAGAGCATCTCATTCGTAACGAGAAGGTCGTGGGTTCGAGTCCCACTCGCGGC
The DNA here is from genome assembly GCA_947177365.1 of uncultured Porphyromonadaceae bacterium. Taxonomy (GTDB): domain Bacteria; phylum Bacteroidota; class Bacteroidia; order Bacteroidales; family Muribaculaceae; genus CAG-873. The sequence goes on from CAMWUD010000030.1 coordinate 3,465, forward strand.
TCTAAAAGCGGCTGCCCTCCGACACATCGGAGGGCAGCCGCTTTTTTTACTCTGATTTAAGGGTTTTAGGGGCCTTAGGGTCTTTAAGGTCTTTAAGGTCCTTAGAGTCTTTAAAGTCCTTAGAGCTCTTAGAGCCCTTAAAGCCCCTAAAGCCCTTAAAGTCCTTAAAGTCTTTAAAGCCCTTAGAGTCCTTAAAGCCCTTAGTAGCCTCTGTTCTTGCGCCTTAGAGATGCCATTCTTTCCGAGAAGCCTCCATTCTTGATAAAATCATTGGAGAGCCTTTCCAGCTGCCTGAACAGGAGATAATCGGCCTGATTTATAAGTATTATGGCCATATTGGCTATGGTCTCAGGAGGTCGGGTCTCAACTAATTTCATAAAATATTCCGCTTCGTTGTGCTCCCTGCCTATGCGTCGCATGGCCTCATATTCCACACTGCCCTTATCCCACTGTCTGTGGCCTCGGGTCTTAAGATAGTCCTCGAAATCCTCAAGCAATTCCTTCAGACTGGCCTTTGCCACATTTATGAGTTTGATTTCTGTCTTGGCTGAAGTTGCAGAAGCAGCACAGCCTTCTACTATATTCTGCTTCCCACTGCGAGCCGCCTGAATCATCTGGTCGACTGTGCGGTCGCCTCGGGATAGAAATTTATTACAGAAAAAATATGTAATCTGGTATATCACGTCGCTTTTCTGATAGCTAAGAAGCTGCTTGTAATTGCCAAGATTCGGAATCAGTTCGCTCATGCGCTCATGGTTTGAAGGTTAATTTATGCTGCTGATGCAAAGGTACAAAGTTTTTTTCGAAAATTGCATTCCCCTACTGCGCAAGCGCTGCCCGGTAGTCCGACAGACTGACGGACTTCTGAATCCTTTTAAGACTCCGGCGGTCGATGAAATCGGGCGCATAATCCCAGAATGTCTTCATACGGGCCAGCAACTGGTGGTCGCCGCAAAGCAAACCGCTGTAATGCTCCAGCAGCGCATCGTGTAGTTTTAGATGAGACTCTTTGCGACGTTCCGCCGTCCACTCACAGCCTGCTGCATACTCGACAAACAGGCTCGGACGCGCAAGCAGTCCCCGACCGGCCATCACTCCATATAGGCCGGGATAGCGCATCTGCAGCATATGGATGTCGTCCGGACTACTGATTTCACCGTTATACACCAAGGGATGATGAAGCGTTGATGCAAGCAGCGCGAACTCACTGTCGTACAGCTCTCCACGGTATTGCTGACGACCATAGCGCGGATGCACGGCCACATGCTTCAATGGCATGCTGTCGAGCAGCCCGGCCACTTCGCGCCACTGCTCCGGACTGTCGGCTCCGAGCCGCATCTTGACAGAATATACCACCTCATTGTCGCCTCTGACCTGCCCTGCCACTTCGGCCAGACGGTCGGGATGCGCCAATATGCCCGAGCCACGACCCTTGAGCATCTGCGGCGGGAACGGACACCCCATGTTGAGGTCGATTCTCACCGCCCCCGCTTCGACAAGGGCATTGCGGAGCAATTCAAACTCGGCGGCATCGCGGAATATAATCTGCGGCACCACCGGCAGACCGTCATTGAGCGCCGATGAGATGTCGCGCATCGTACGGCGGCAAACCTCTCCTTTCTCAATCCGCAGAAAGGGTGTGAAATAGCAGTCGGCACCACCGAATATGCGACTGTGCCAGTGCCGCCAGTGGGCATCGGTATATCCCTGCAGCGGGGCTACAAAAAGCTTCATCGGCGTTTGACAATAATGGAAGCGATGACCATCAGAGCCAGCGCCCAGGGATAATACAAGTACGCAAACGGCTCGGCCGGAGAAAGGCCGGACAACGAACAGGCAAGAAGGGTCTGGGCGCCATAAGGAATCACGCACTGCACTATACATGAGCAGGTATCGAGCAGCGAGGCACACTTGCGCGGCGACACCCCGAATCGGGCGGCTATCTCCTTCGACAGCGAGCCTACGGTGATAATAGCCACTGTATTATTGGCCGTACACAGATTGACCAGACTGACCAGCAAGGCAATGCAGGCCTGGGCGCCACGGGTGCCATGCACACGGGCTGAAAGCACCTGCAGCATCCATGTGATACCGCCTGCAGCCTTCACCACACCAAGCATACCAGCCGACATGAGCGTGATTACTATCAGACCGCCCATGCCGTCGATGCCTGCGCCCATAAAGCCGCAGAGGTCGAGCAGCGGATAATCATGGACATATCCGATGACCAGGGAAGTCAATATGCCGAGCGACAGCACTATATTGACATTGACACGCGCTATCGCAGTGGCAATCACCACCAGATAGGGCAACACAAGCCAGTATGAAGACGCCGACTTTTCTGACACCGACACGACAAAATCCGGCGATTCAAACATATAGAAGGCAAGCGTGACAACAGCCGCCGGCACGGCCAGCCATACATTGGCGCGGAACTTATCGGCCATGTCGCAGCCTTGCGTACGCGTGGCGGCAATGGTGGTGTCGGAGATAAACGAAAGGTTGTCGCCGAAAAAGGCACCACCAAGCACCACGGCCACCATGAAAGCCGTATCGCCGCCTGAGGCATGCGCTATCTCGGTGGCCAAAGGCGTCAGTGCCACCACGGTACCTACCGACGTACCCACCGCAAGCGATATGAAACAGGCGGCTGCAAATATCCCCGGCACTACCAGACCGGCAGGCAAAACCCTCAGAGCCAGATCGACTGTGGCGTTGACGGCACCGATTTCCTTGGCCACCGAGGCAAAAGCGCCCGCGAGAATAAAAATCCATATCATATAGATGATATTGGAATTGCCAGCCGCCCGGGAGTAAACCTCGATACGGTCGCGGAGCGGCCCCTTGTAGACAATGACAGCCCACACCGAGGCAGCGAGCAGCGCCACGGAAAAAGGCATACGGTAGAAGTCGCCCACAGCGACAGACACCACTACATAAAGAAAAATGAAAATAATTACAGGTGAAATACCAAGCAAACCTTGACGTAAACTAATTGGCGGCATTATATACTATGATACTGTTTCTATTTTCTGCAAAATTACAAAAAAATTTGGTGAACTCAACGCATTTCACTAATTTTGTATTTAGTTCGGGTGCGAACGCCCCTGCCGTATATACCTCATGCACGAATTTCTTTACATATTGCCACGCGGACTGGCTATCGGAGCGTTGATTTCTGCTCCGATGGGTCCTATCGGCATGCTTGTAATCCAGCGTACCCTCAGCAAAGGCCGCTGGCCCGGCTTCTTCACCGGAGTCGGAGCAGGACTGAGCGATGTGCTTTACTGTCTGCTGACCGGTTTCTGCATGAGTTTCGTCACCGGCTTCATCGACGCGAACAAACTTGCGATACAGCTGATCGGCAGTGTGGTTCTGGCCGTATTCGGTCTGTTTCTGTTCCGCAAGAACCCTACCCGCCAGCTGAAATCGGCCGAAGTGGCCGCCTCCGACTACTGGAGCGATTTCATCACCGGCTTTCTGCTTACATTCTCCAATCCGCTGATACTGTTTTTTATAATCGGTCTCTACGCCCGATTCAGTTTCATTCTGCCGGACTATGGAATCCACCACTACATATGGGCTTACCTGACCATACTCGGCGGAGCCGTCCTGTGGTGGTACGCGGTGACCTATCTTGTAAACAAACTCCGGCGGCGTTTCAACGTCAGGGCATTGTGGCTGGTCAACCGCATAGTAGGCCTGGTGCTGATAGCGATGGCCGCGATAGGCGCCGCAATGTGCTTTGTATAACATTTCACTCTCCCTCTCCATGAATACTTGCCACAAACAAATCCTGCTTCCCAATCTTCCACAACTCGACTGCCTCGAATCGCCCGACGCCGTCATCAACCTGCTCGACGAGAAAGGCACACGGCGCACCATCGAGTCTGTCAACTGGCGTGAGCAGTATCCATATCAGCCGCTGACGGTATTCACAGCCGCCCACAGTGGCAAAAACATCTACGTCGACTTTTTTGTACGCTGCAATTTCCTGCGTGCCGAAAATTTCACCAACCAGTCGCCGGTAAGCGAAGACTGCTGCGTGGAGTTCTTCGTACAGCCCGAAGAAGGCGCTGAGTACTGGAACTTCGAATTCAACTGCATAGGCACTGTGAACGCCTCGCACCGTATCCGCCGCCCGGAGCCCACACGGCTCAGCGATGATGAAATCGACCGGATACGCAGATACGGTTCATGCGGCACTCGTCCGTTCCGCGAACTTGAAGGCATATTCACATGGAATCTGCTCACTGTCATACCCCTCGACCTTATAGGGACCGAATACAAAGGCGAGCCGCTGAAGATGAAAGGCAACTTCTATAAATGCGCCAGTGCGGCAAGCCAGCCCCACTACATGAGCTGGAACCCTATCGACACTCCCAAGCCCGATTTCCACCGTCCGGAATTCTTCGGCGACATCATTCTCCTCTGAAACCAGAAACATCAATCTCTCTGCAAATGCACCACAGCCGATTAATATTACTGTCCACAATAGCTCTGGCAACATGTCTGCCGGAAGCCTCAGCCGGCGTGCCGTCATGGCTTGAGTCCGACTCGGCCAAAGCCATAGCTCAGCGTACAGCCAATGATTTTCCACTCACCGTCGAAGAGGCGACAGCCTTGATCAGAGCCGACTATCCCGACATCAGCGACAGCCGCATCAGGGAATTTATCGATAAAAAGTATCTTGAGACCAAAGTAATCGACGGACAGCTGCGGGTGTTCCGGAAAGGGCCGCGCAACCTCAAACTGCTCAACCCGGAGATGAACGGAGGCGTGACCTCGCGCGGTGCCACGGCATCTGCCGCCAGAATCAGCTACGTCGACTCGGTGCTCAGCTGCATCAAAGGCGAGAATCCGCTCGGTGGCGCCCACCTCGTACGCTACCGCTTCAGCATAGATGTGCCCTGGGACGAAGCTCTCGAAGGCGATACACTCAGAGTGTGGATGCCGCTGCCCCACGAAAGTCAGCGGCAGAGCGACATCCGCATCGTGCAGGCGTCTCCGGCATCGTACATACTGAGCGACAGCACTAAATCTGTCCACAACACCATATACTTCGAGCAGCCCGTCCGGCACGGACAGACCACCAGCTTTGAATACAGCGGTGAATTTGTGACCCGTGGCCAGTATTTTTCTCCGGATTTCATCCGAGCCAACATCCGGCCTTATGACACCGCATCGGAGCTATACCGCCGCTATACCGCCGTCGAGACACCGCACATGCCACGGATGACAGAACTCGCCCTAAGCATCACCGGCGGAGAGACCGACCCCTACCGCTGCAGCGAAATGGTCTACGACTATATAATCAGCCATTATCTCTGGGCCGGAGCAAGAGAGTACAGCACCATCAGCTGCATCCCCGAATACGTAGTGCGCGAAGGCCACGGCGACTGCGGCCAGGTGTCGCTGCTGTATATATCGCTGATGCGCTCGCTGGGAATCCCCGCCCGCTGGGAAAGCGGCTGGATGCTCCACCCCGGCGAGAAAAACTACCCCGACTGGGCTGAAGTGTATTACGAAGGCGTCGGATGGGTGCCGGTGGATGTGTCGTTCGGCCGCTACAGCAATTCGGACGACCCTGCAGTACGCAATTTTTACTCCACTGGCATGGACTCGCACCGCTTTGCCTCCAACCGTGGCGTCTGCGGCAGCCTGTATCCCGAAAAACGTTTCGTACGCTCAGAAACAGTCGACATGCAGCCGGGCGAAGTGGAATGCTCAAAGGGCAATCTGTTCTATCCGGCCTGGAACCAGAAACTTGAATTATTGGAAATAACACCCGTAAGATGAAATACAGACTATTCACCGCACTGACCGTCATGTCAGCTGTCTGCATGACGGCTCCGGCAGCCGGAAACGGCATTTCCGACAGCGGCGATTTCGCCCTTGTTCGCATTTCCGTGGCAAACATGCGCAGCAAACCCGGACACTCACAGGAACTTGCATCGCAGGCTGTGATGGGAACCCCCGTGAAGCTGCTCTCAAAAGAAGGCGATTGGTACAAGGTGGAAAGTCCGGACGGCTATACCGGCTGGATAATCGACAATTCTCTCCAGCCCCTGAGTCCGGAACAATTCGACAACTGGCGGAAGACGCCACGGCTCGTAATGACATCGCACTACCAGATACGACTCTATACCGACTCGCTTACCGACTGTCCGCGCAACACCGTCACCGACCTTGTCAACGGCTGCATCGTGCAGCTGTCGTCGGCCTACACGCCCTCCGGCGAGACCTGCTGCAAAAAAAAGTCGCGCGGGCGCGTGAAAGTGACACTGCCCGACGGACGCGACGGCTGGGGTGACATGGCGGCTTTCACTGCCGCGACCGAATGGGCCGACCAGCAGTTCGATGCCGAGAAGATACTCACCCTCGCCTACTCCATGATAGGCCAGCCATATCTCTGGGGCGGCACTTCCACCAAAAGCCTCGACTGCTCGGGGCTGTCGAAAGTGTGCTATCTCAACAACGGCATAATATTGATGCGCGACGCCTCCCAGCAGGCCCGTACCGGAAGCCGTATCGAGGCCTCCGACTGGCGCAGCTGCCAGGCCGGCGACCTGCTCTTCTTCGGCAACGCCACCACCGGCAAAGTGACACATGTGGCCATCTACGACCACAACGGAAACTATGTGCACTCATCAGGCCGTGTAAAACGCAACAGCGTGGATCCTGACTCGGAAACCTACCTCAGCACCCCCTTCCTGCATGCCGTACGCATCCACGGCAATGAAGGCTCCGAAGGCATTACACGAGTTATCGACCATCCATGGTATTTCCTCACCTCAACAAACTAAGAACCGGTTCTAAATCAAAAATGGACAGAAGAAACTTCCTGCGCACAGGCGCTTTAGGCGCACTGTTTGCCGCAAGCCCCATATCAATGTCGGTGTTCGGACAGAATACCGCCACCACCCACACCGGACGCAGCGGCCGTCTGAATCTGAAATTCGAACCTTATGAACTCCAGCTCCGCCACGCCTTCAATCTGGCGAAGTCGCAACGCACCACCACACCCGACGTACAGGTGACACTGGAATATGACGGAATCACCGGCTACGGCGAAGCCTCCATGCCGCCATATCTGGGCGAAAACGTGGAAAGTGTTTGCAAATTTCTCGGAAGCCTTGACCTAAGCCAGTTTTCCGACCCGTTCAGAATCGAGGAAATCCACGACTACATGGACAGCGTGGCGCCCGGCAACCGCGCGGCAAAGGCTTCGGTCGACATCGCGCTGCACGACCTCTTAGGCAAAATCATGGGTCAGCCCTGGTACAAAATCTGGGGTCTCGACCCCGGCAAATGCCCCAACACATCGTTCACCATCACAATCGACACTCCCGAAATCGTGAACCGGAAAATCGACGAGGCCTCGCCTTACCGTATGATAAAGGTGAAAATGGGCCTTGACAAAGACAAGGAACTCGTGGAGATGATACGTGCCAAAAGTGATGTGCCTCTTTGCGTCGATGCCAACCAAGGCTGGAACGACCGCGAATGGGCACTCGACATGTGCCACTGGCTGGCTGAAAGAGGTTGCCAGTTTGTAGAACAGCCCTTCGACAAGAAACGGCTCGACGACACCGCATGGCTGCGCGAGCGCTCTCCGCTGCCCATTATCGCCGACGAGTTTCTGCAGCGACTCCCCGATGTGAAACGGGCCGCCGAGGCCTACGACGGCATCAACATCAAGCTCATGAAGAGCACCGGCATGCACGAGGCCTACAAGATGGCTGTACTCGCCCGCGCCCTCGGCATGAAGGTGATGCTGGGTTGTATGACCGAGACCTCCTGCGCCGTGACTGCCGCCGCTCAACTTGCGCCCATGGTCGACTGGGCAGACCTCGACGGCAACCTGCTTATAGCCAACGACCGATTCGACGGCATCAAGATTGTCGATGGCAAAGTAACCATTCCCGACCGCCCCGGCATTGGCGTGGAACTCTTATGAAACTCCGCCGCATACTGACGCTGTTGCTGCTGCTGGTGTCGCTGCTGACCGCATCGGCCCAGTGGCTTCCGGACACTGTGTTCGGCCAAGGCTATACCATGCGGTATATCGACCAGCCGGATGACTATGCCGGTCCCGAGCGCTGCACTGTGGTCAGAAAACTCACTACCTGTCAGCATCCTAAAGCCGCCATACTGTATATTCACGGCTATAACGACTACTTCTTCCAGGCCGAGGAAGGCAATCGCTTTGTCGATTCCTGCTACGATTTCTATGCACTGGACCTGCGAAAATACGGCCGTTCGATACTGCCGGGACAACGCAAGTTTCAGGCCCGCGACATGAAGGAATACTTTCCGGATATCGACTCGGCTCTGTCGGTGATTGCCGCCGACGGACGTCCTCACAGGCAGATTGTGCTGATGGCCCACAGCACCGGCGGACTGATAACGTCGTACTACCTTACGCTGACTCCGCAGGCGCCGGTCGAGGCTCTGATACTCAACAGTCCGTTTCTTGAATGGAACTTCAACGGATTCATGCGCAAGATCGCCATCCCGACGGTGGGATTCATCGGCCGGATATTTCCTGGCATGAAAATTTCGCAAGGCAGTATTTCGCTCTATGCCGAATCGCTGCTGAAAGAGTATCACGGCGAATGGCAGTACAATACCCAGTGGAAGACGGTGAAGCCTGAGAAAGTGGAGGCTTCATGGATAAAAGCCATTTCATCGGCTCAGAAAGAACTCAGAGGCAAGCATCCGAAAATCAGCATCCCCATATTGCTGCTCCACTCCGACAACAGTGTTTACGGCGACAAGTGGGACGACAGTTTTCTGCACGGCGACGCAGTGCTCAATGTCGAACACATCGCCAGATTCGGACGCGAACTCGGCTCTGACGTGACGGAAATCGCCATCCCCGGCGGTCTTCACGACCTGGCGCTTTCCGCCGAGCCAGCCCGCGAGGCTTTCTACGACGCCATTTTCACCTGGCTCCGGAAGATAATAAAAAACTGAGTAATTGTCAAACCAGCTCTCTAAATCAAATTCAATGAAACATAAGATAGTAGTTCTTGACGGCTTTGTGGCCAACAGCGGCGACCTCAGCTGGGAGGCTCTCGAACGCCTCGGCGAGCTGACCGTATACGACCGCACCGCGCCCGAAGAAATAGCCGGACGCTGCGCCGACGCCGATATCGTGATTACAAACAAGGTGGTACTCGATGCCGACACCATCGGTCGGCTGCCAATGCTGCGATATGTAGGCGTACTCGCCACCGGATACAACAACGTAGACCTCGCCGCATGCCGCGACAGAGGCATCACCGTCTGCAACATCCCGGCCTACTCCACCGAATCGGTGGTGCAGACCGCCCTTGCACTGCTGCTCGAGCTCACCAACCGCGCCGGCACTTACGCACGTTCGGTGAGCGAAGGCGCATGGACCCGCTGCAATGATTTCAGCTACCGCCTCGGCGCCATCACCGAGCTCTGTGGCAAGACCGCCGCTGTATACGGTCTTGGAAACATCGGCATGCGTATGGCCGAAGTACTCCATTCGCTCGGCATGAAAATAATAGCGTTCACTTCCAAGACCGCCGAACAACTGCCCGCATGGATTGAAAAAACCGACAAGGACGACTTTTTCAGAAGAGCCGACGTGCTGACTCTGCATGCTCCGCTCACCGACAGCAACGCCGGATTTATCTGCGATACCACACTGGCACTGATGCGCCCGTCGGCTCTGCTGGTCAATACCGCCCGCGGCGGTCTGGTCGACGAGCAGGCTCTCGCAGCCGCACTCCGCGAAGGGCGCATAGTCGGCGCCGGACTCGATGTGCTGCGACAGGAGCCACCGGCTGCCGACTGCCCGCTCCTTGACGCTCCCAACTGTGTCATCACTCCGCATGTGGCATGGCAGTCGACAGAGGCACGCCGCCGCCTGCTGGAGATATGCGCCGGCAATGTAGAGGCTTTCATCAAAGGTTCGCCCGTCAATGTAATCGTATGAAAGAATACGCTTTCAGACTGCCTATGAAGGTACGCGACTATGAAGTAGACGCGGAAGGTATTGTAAACAACGCCAACTATCTCCACTACATGGAGCATACCCGGCATGAGTTCTGCGAAAGCGCCGGACTGAGTTTCCGCGAGATGCATCTACGCGGCATCGACCCGGTGCTTTCCAGGGTCGAAATCCGCTACCGCCGCCCTCTGGGACTCGGCGAAAGCATGGTGAGCTGCCTGAACATCAGCCGCCGCGGACCGCTGTTCGTATTCGAGCAAGACATATACACCCCCGACGGCCAGCCGGTGGTGGAAGGCATCGTGGAGGTGGCATGCCTTGAAAACGGGCGTCTCAGCCGTGGCTCAGTTTTAGCTGAAGCATTTGCCGACTATCTCCGATGATGCGCCTGCGTGAACTTGCCCGGTGTCCGTTCGCCGTCGGCTATGCCGTGGTGGCGCTTATACTCGCTGTGGCTATGGCTTTATGCTTCAAGGCCGCGCCTTACGGGTTCACAGTACCTGACACAGGGTCGTACACGGAGGCCTTCCGGAGCATATGCCACGGACAAGTCCATCTGTGGCGCATGCCCGTGTATCCGATGATAATAGGTACCTGCTTCAGAATCTTCGGTCCCGATTTCGGAGGCACAGTCACCGCCCTGCTGCAATGGGGCATGTTCGTTGTGACGCTGATCTGCCTGCGGCGTCTGCTGCTTATGCTTACCGGCTCGGCACGACTGACATTCTGGATATTTGCCTTCTACGCTCTCGCGCCGGGCAATTTCGAGTGCAATCAGGTGCTGTTCTCCGAGGCCACCGCCACCTGCCTGACCATGCTCGCGGCCTATCGCGCGGTATGCAGTCTGCGCCGACCCTCTGTCAGCAATGTCCTATTGACGCTATTATGGCTCGGACTGCTGCTCTCACTCAAGCCGGCAGCAGCTTCATTTCTTGCCGCCGCTGTTGTATGGCTGGTCCTGCTGCTGTGGCTACATCGCGGCCGGGTTCGCCGACAAGCCATTGTCATCTTGGCCGCCTTATGTGTCTTTATAGCAGGACTGGCTCTGTACTCAGTGTTGATGTACAGGTACAACGGCGTGCGGACACTCTCGATTGCCGGCACGGCCAACAACTACTTCACCTTACGCGAAGCCGGACTTGTGACGCCGGAGAACTGTTCCGACCACGCACTGCGGCAGGTGATAGCCGACAGTATTGGCACCGAGATTCCCCGTGAGCACAGTCAAATATGGGATGAATATTGGTGTCTTTACAGAGCAAGCGGTCCGGCTGTTCTGGAAAAGTTCACCAATGAAGTGATGATGGCCAACAAAGGAGTAATCGTGCGGCACATAATCAACCGCTTCAACTCCGAGTGTGCCCGCTATATGATTATCAGCACCAAAGCAGCGTTTGTGCCATGGTCGTTCTCCTTCCTGCCCAAGCCGTCGGTCAACATGGCGGTATGGATTCTTGGCGCCTGCCTTGCTGTTTTCGGCTTCCATCTGCGCCGCTATCCGCTGTGGGCTTCCGAGGGCTTATGCATCTGCCTTCCGGCCTTTGTATACATTGCCACGGCGGCAATCTTCGCCATGGACGACTACACCCGGCTCGTGCATCCTGTGCAGCCACTGTTCTGGATTGGCATCGCCATGCTGGCAAAAGCAATGCGTGTCGCACCTTTGTGTGAGACTCCAGCTCAGCAATGAGACCCCGTTCCCCATTTTTCCGCCATACGCTTGCAGAATACGAAAATTATATCTAACTTTGGCACTAATGGACGCAAACGAAACCACATACAGGCTCGCATTCTCGATGCTGCGCGGCATAAACACCGGCACAGCAGCTGAATTGCTGCGCCGTATCGGTACTCCGGAAGCCTTTTTCACTCTCGACTCCCAGGCGCTGCAAGGAAAACTCGGAGTGAGAGCCGATATAGCCGATGACAGCTATCGTTCGCATCTGGTAGCCCTTGCCGTCAAAGAACTTGACTTTATCCGCGACAACAACATCTCTACAAGTTTCTTCAACGACCCTGACTACCCTGCAAGACTGCGCGAATGTCCCGATGCACCGGTGATACTCTACAAGACAGGAACAGCTGCGCTTGACCCGCCAAGAAGTATAGCCATAGTAGGTACAAGGCATGCCACCGCCTTCGGCACCGCCTTTGTATCGGAACTCGTGCAAGGCATAAAGGAGATAGCCGGCGATGTGACAATAATAAGCGGACTGGCCTATGGCATAGACATAGCGGCTCACCGCGCCGCTCTTCAGTGCGGACTTCCTACTTTGGCAGTTGTGGCACACGGTCTGAAAATGATTTACCCGGCCGAACACCGCTCGGATGCGGCACGGATAGCCAAAAACGGCGGCGCCGTGGTCACCGAATACATATCCACCGCCAGCCCCAACCGAGGAGCCTTCCTTGCCCGAAACCGCATAGTGGCCGGTCTGGCCGACGCCGTGGTAGTGGTGGAAAGCGACAGCCGGGGAGGCGCACTGTGTACTGCCCGCATTGCATCGGAATACAACAGAGAGGTATTCGCCGTGCCCGGACGACCTTGCGACACCTATTCACGCGGCTGCAACCGCCTGATTACAGACAATGCCGCACGCATGCTCACCGATGCCGCCCAGCTTGTCGACGCCCTGGGCTGGCCGCAATGCAGCCAGCCACAGCAGACAGAGCTATTCCGGCCTCTGGCACCGCTGCACCAGAAAATAATCGACCATCTGCGCCTATACCCCGAAAGCACAGTCAACGAACTGGCCGTGTACTTCGGCATGCCCTTCGCTTCACTGAGCTCCACTCTCTTCGAGATGGAAATGGCCGACCTGATTCTGACCCTCCCCGGAGGGCGTATCGGTGTGATCTCGAACTGAGCGAGCCTCTAAACAAAGCGGCATTACAGCGCGTTTCATACACATAACTACGTAAAAACCAGAAAGACATGAACAGACAGTCTGAATTCAAAAAAATTATTCCGGAATCGGAAATGATAATCAACCCCGACGGCAGCATCTTTCACCTTCATCTGCTGCCGGAGCAGCTCACCGACCGCGTGATACTCGTAGGCGACCCCGCCCGTGTCGACATGGTAGCCGACTTCTTCGACACCAAGGATTTCGAAGTATCGTCGCGTGAGTTCCACACCATAGGAGGCACCTACGGCGGCAAGCCCATAATGTGTCTCAGCCATGGCATCGGCCCGGACAACATCGACATTGTCATCAACGAACTCGACGCTCTGGCCAACATCGACTTCGGAACCCGCGAAGTCCGTTCCGAACACCGGCAGCTCACTCTGGTAAGAATCGGCACTTCCGGAGCCTTGCAGCCCGAACTGTCGCTCGGTACACCGGTGATTGCCGAAAAAGCCATCGGTTTCGATGGCGTACTCAACTATTATGCCGGACGCGACTCTGTGGCCGACCTCGGATTCGAACATGAGCTCTGCCGTCATACCGGATGGAACCCACTGTGGGCCAAACCTTATGTCGTGGATGCCGATGCAGAACTCGTAGAGCGCATCGGCGGCAGTGACATGGTACGCGGCAACACCATATCAGCCGTCGGCTTCTATGGCCCGCAGGGACGCGAACTTCGTCTGCCGCTTGCCAATCCCGACCTCAACCACCGCATCGAAGCCTTTGAATACAACGGACGCCGCATCACCAACTATGAAATGGAATCGGCACCGCTGCAGGGACTCGGACGCCTGATGGGTCACAAGGCCATGACAGTGTGCAGCATCATAGCCAACCGCTTCAACACCGAAGCCAACCCCAACTACAAGTCAGGCATCCGCGACCTAATCGGCAC
>CAMWUD010000031.1 GCA_947177365.1 uncultured Porphyromonadaceae bacterium
TCGCGGTCGCGGTAGCTGCCGTCGCTGTTGCGGTGCGGCATGGCGGATATTTCCTTTTCGATGGCCTGCAGGCAGTCGAGAAGCGCTTCCGGCGGCATGTCGTCAAGCTGCACGTCCATGCCTATGTTCAGAAACGCATGCTCCGACTCAAAGCCCCACGGCTCGCTCTCCACCGGCGTGCTCACACGGCAGGACTTCGGCTGAAGCCTTTCTACAATCAAGGCGACCGCCCGCGCTACAAGCGCGTGGCGGTCGCCTCTGTTACTTCCTATATTGAGATGCGCGAGCATCAGAGAGTGCGGCTTACTTCCACTTCTTCGAAGCCTTCGATAAGGTCGCCGATCTTGATGTCGTTGTAGCCCTGGATGCTCAGACCGCAGTCGTAGCCCGATGCAACCTCCTTGACATCGTCCTTGAAGCGCTTGAGCGATGCGAGTTCGCCGGTGTAGCGTACGATACCCTCGCGTATCAGGCGCACCTTGCTGCCGCGCTTGATTTTGCCTTCGCGCACCATACAGCCGGCGATAGTGCCGACCTTGCTGATGTGGTAGGTTTCGAGTACTTCGGCCGTACCGGTGACTTCTTCCTTGATTTCGGGAGCGAGCATGCCGGCCATGGCGTCCTTCACCTCCTCGATGGCCTGGTAGATGACCGAGTAGAGGCGGATATCCACACCGTCGCGCTCGGCGGCACGGCGTGCGGCAAGCGACGGACGCACCTGGAAACCGATGATGATGGCGTCGGAAGCGGCTGCCAGGGTGACATCGCTTTCTGAAATCTCGCCCACGGCCTTATGCAGCACGTTGACCTGGATTTCCTCGGTACTGAGCTTGATGAGCGAGTCGGAGAGAGCCTCGATGGAGCCGTCCACGTCGCCCTTGACAATGATGTTGAGTTCCTGGAAGTTTCCGATGGCACGGCGGCGGCCGATATCCTCGAGAGTAAGTATCTTGGTGGTACGCAGACCCTGCTCGCGCTGGAGCTGCTGGCGCTTGTTGGCGATTTCACGCGCCTCCTGCTCGGAGTCAAGCACGTTGAAGGTGTCGCCGGCGGTCGGAGCGCCGTTCAGACCCAGAATAAGCGCCGGTGTGGCCGGACCGGCCTCCTTTATGCGCTGGTCGCGTTCGTTGAACATAGCCTTCACCTTGCCGAAGTGGTTGCCGGCGAGCACTATGTCGCCCACACGGAGTGTACCGTTCTGCACAAGCACGTTGGCCACATAACCGCGGCCCTTGTCGAGGGTCGACTCAATGATGGCGCCGGTGGCGTTGCGCTTGGGATTGGCCTTGAGTTCGAGCATTTCGGCCTCAAGGAGTACCTTCTCCATGAGTTCTTCCACGCCGATACCCTTCTTGGCCGAGATGTCCTGGCTCTGGTATTTGCCGCCCCAGTCTTCCACCAGGTAGTTCATTGCGGCGAGCTCTTCCTTGATTTTCTCGGGGTTGGCGTGAGGCTTGTCTATCTTGTTGATGGCGAATACGATGGGCACGCCTGCGGCCGATGCATGGTTGATGGCCTCGATAGTCTGGGGCATCACGGAGTCGTCGGCGGCCACGATGATGATACAGATGTCGGTGACCTTGGCTCCGCGGGCACGCATCGCTGTAAACGCCTCGTGACCCGGGGTGTCGAGGAAGGTTATATGACGTCCGTCGGCCAGCTGCACGCTGTATGAGCCGATGTGCTGGGTTATACCGCCGGCCTCGCCTGCGATTACGTTGGCGTGGCGGATGTAGTCGAGCAGCGAGGTCTTGCCGTGGTCGACATGACCCATCACGGTCACCACCGGCGGACGGCTTACAAGGTCTGCCTCGTCGTCGGCATCCTGAGCGATTGCGTCGACCACCTCGGCCGAAACGTATTCGGTCTTGAAGCCGAATTCATCGGCCACGATATTGATGGTCTCGGCATCGAGACGCTGGTTGATTGACACCATCACACCAATGTTCATACATGTGGCGATGACGTTGTTGACGGGCACGTCCATCATTATGGCGAGGTCGTTGGCGGTCACGAATTCGGTAAGCTTCAGCACCTTGCTTTCAGCCTGTTCGGCGCGTGCGGCCTCACGTTCGCGGGTGGCGTTGGCCTCGCGTTTCTCCTTGCGCCATTTGGCGCCCTTCTTCATGCCTTTGTCCTTGGAAGTAAGACGGGCAAGGGTTTCCTTTACCTGCTTCTGTACGTCTTCGTCGCTGACCTCCACATGCTGGGGAGCCGGTTTGCGCGAAGCATTGCGGTCCTTGCGGGCGTTGCGTCCGCCGCCCTGCTGGTTCTGGCCGTTTCCGCCGTTGCGCGAATTGTTGCCGCCGCCGTTTCCGCCGTTACGGCCTCCACGGTTGTCGGTGCCTTCTTTTCCGGCCTTTTCCACATCCACCTTCTCCTTGCCTCCGATACGGCGGCGTTTGCGGCGGTCGCCGTTTCCGGCGGCTGCTCCGGGAGTCTGCGAGCCTGCGGCACCGCCCTGTTGGGCACCGCGACCGCCACGGCGGTCGTTCGACTTCTTTTTGGGACGGGTCGACTGATTGAGGGCATCGAGGTCAATCTTTCCGATGATGTTAAGGCTGGGCCCGGAAACAGTGCGCTCCGGCACGAAGACTTCGGGATCCCTGGCAGGCTGCTGAGCCTCTGCGGGCTTCTGGGCGGCTTGCTCTTTCTGCTTTTCAGGTTTTACTTCCAAATTGGCTGGTTTTGTTGTAGTAGAGGCATTTTTGTTGTCGTCCTTGGCCTCGGCCGCAGGTTTTTCGGTCTGCGGAGCGGCTGCGGGCTGTGGGTTTTCATTTTTAACCGGGCGTTCGGCTTCCGGCTGCTTTTCGGCTACGGGAGCCTGCACGGGAGCTTCAGGCTTCGGAGCCGGAGCTTCGGCGGCTTTTTCCTCCGCTTTGCTTTCAGCGCGCGGAGCCGGAGTCTGGCGGACAGGCATTCCGTTCTTGTCGAGTTCGATTTTGCCTAAGATACGCGGCTTATTGGCTTCCGAAGGGAGTTTTACCGGTTCGGCTGTAGCGGGAGAGGGGGCTGCTTGCGTTTTCGAACGCTGTTCGTTGCGGCGTCCGGCCACATTGTCGGAGCGCTTCTTGATGTCTTTGTCCTGGCTGAATTCCTTCGTGAGCAGAGCCACTACGGATTCATCGACACGGGTGTTCGGACTTACATTGTCGTCGATTTCTATGTTGTTTTTGTGCAGGAAGTCAATGACTGTGTTAAGAGCCACATTGAGATCCTTTGCTACAGTGCTTATCTTTGTTTTCGCCATATAAGTCGTTTAGGTGTTATCGTTTCTTGTTTTCTTTTGGCCGGAGAGGTGCGCGGCCCGCGGCCTGCACATCCGGCAGTGGCGTTTCGGAGCCTTGCCCCGGGGCAAGGCGGCCCGGCTCAGTCTTCGAACTCGGCCTTGAGCACCTCGATCACGTGGTCGACGGTGTCCTCTTCAAGGTCGGCCTTGTCGATGAGGTCCTGGCGCTTGGCGTTCAGCACTCCCTTGGCGGTGACACAGCCGATGTTCTTGAGCGCATCGATCACCCACTCGTCGATTTCATCCTTGAACTCGTCGAGATAGATGTCCTCGTCGAAGCTTTCCTCGCTGTCGCGGTATACGTCGATGGTATAGCCGGTGAGCATGGAGGCGAGCTTGATGTTCAGACCGTTCTTGCCGATTGCGAGCGACACTTCCTCCGGACGCAGGAACACTTCGGCCTTGCGTTCTTCCTCGTCGAGGCGGATGGAGCTGACACGGGCGGGGGCGAGGGCACGCTCAATGAAGAGCGACGGGTTGGTGGTGAAGTTTATCACATCGATGTTCTCGTTGTGAAGTTCACGCACGATGCCGTGTACACGCGAGCCTTTCACACCCACACAGGCGCCTACGGGGTCGATACGGTCGTCGTACGACTCCACGGCGATTTTGGCGCGTTCGCCCGGTATGCGGGCCACGGCGCGGATGTTGATCAGACCGTCGTGGATTTCAGGCACTTCAAGCTCAAACAGACGGCGGAGGAACTGCTCGTTCGTACGGCTTACGGTAATCTTGGGGTTGTTGTTCTTGTTGTCGACATTGGCGATTACCGCACGGACAGTCTCGCCTTTGCGGAAGAAGTCGCCGGGAATCGACTCGCTCTTAGGCAGCAGCAGCTCGTTGTTGTCGGAGTCGACCAGCAGGGTTTCCTTCGACCAGGTCTGGTATACTTCGCCGCTGACGAGCTCGCCTTCGAGCTCCTTGAACTTTGCATATATGGCTTCTTTCTGGAGGTCGAGAATTTTCGACTGCAGAGTCTGACGCAGGGTGAGGATGGCACGGCGGCCGAATTTCTCGAAGAAGATTTCCTTGGTGTGCTCCTCGCCGACTTCGGCGTCGGGGTCGTCGTCTTCACGCGCATCGGACAGCGAGATCTGGAGGTTCGGATTCTCCACTTCTCCGTCGGGCACTACGGTGAGGTTCTGGAAAATCTGCACGTCGCCCTTGTCGGGGTTGAGGATGACGTCGAGATTCTCGTCGGTGCCGAACATTTTGGCCAGCACGTTTCTGAACGATTCTTCAAGCACGCTAATCATTGTGGTCTTGTCGATGTTCTTGAGTTCCTTGAACTCGGCGAACTGCTCGACCATATTCGGGGTTACTTCTTTCTTAGCCATATATAGTGGGGAGTTTTGATTTTTCAGAATGCTATAAGATATTTCACTGACTTGCAGTCGGTGAAGGCGAATGTCTCGGGCACCATCTCGATGGTGGGTCGCTTGGCGCCGGGCGCCTTGGTCTTGACGGGTATCTCCACGGTGAAGGAGTCGTCGCTGTC
This sequence comes from uncultured Porphyromonadaceae bacterium, assembly GCA_947177365.1. Taxonomy (GTDB): domain Bacteria; phylum Bacteroidota; class Bacteroidia; order Bacteroidales; family Muribaculaceae; genus CAG-873. The sequence continues at coordinate 4,788 of CAMWUD010000031.1, forward strand.
GCCCACGGCCACGAGTGTGCCGCGCAGCTTGCGTCCGTCGCGGGTAAGCACCTCGACTTCGTTTCCTATGTTTTTCACATACTGGCCGCGCACCTTGAAGGGCGATGTCAGTCCGGCGCTTCCTACCTCAAGTGTATAGTCTTCCTGCTCGCGGTCGAAGACGGCCTCGATGTCGCGGGTTATCCGCGCGCATGTGTCGATGTCTATGCCCGAGGCGGAGTCCAGCTCCACTACTATGTCGTTGGACGGAGACACCTTTATTTCAACCACAAAGAGGTCGCTGCCTTCAATGGCCGCCTCCACGGTGGATTTGAGTAATTCCTTATTTATCATAGAGCTCTTATTCATATACAAAGCGGAGGAGGCACTGCTGCCCCCTCCGGTTCGAGTGTTGCAAAATTAGTAAAAATGTGGCGCATATGCAATGTGCGGCGCCTGACCGTTGCTGTTTTCGCGTTAATTTTATACTAATTTATATTTCTTTAGTATTTATTAATAACAAATCCTATCAGCGCCGTCTGAGGCCGTCCACTGCCGTCGCCGTGATTTTCGACAGCAGGAACACGCCCGCCATGCTGAGTACAATCAATGCCGAGCAGGGCACGTCAATCATCGTGCCCGCCACCAGCCCTGCTACCGAGGTTAGAAGCGATATCACCATGCTCCACAGCATCATGGGGCCGAAACGACGGCACCAGATTTCGGCGGTCATCATCGGCAGCGACAGCATGCTCATCAGCAGCATCACGCCTACCAGACGGATGGTCAGCACTATGCACACCGCCACAAGCACGGTCATGCTGTAGGTGATGAAGCGCACCGGCAGTCCGCTGACCCGGGCGAAGTCGCGGTCGAAGGCGCAGGCCACTATCATCCGGTAGCGCCAGGCGATAAACAGGCCGAGCACCGCGGCATAGATGGCAAAGGCTATCAGGTCGTTGAAGCTGATGGTAAGGATGTTGCCGAAGAGGAAACTGTTGAGTTCGGGCACATAGCCGGGGGTCATGAACACAAACAGCACGCCCACGGCCATGCCGAGCGCCCATATCACGGCTATGGCGGAGTCTTCGCGTATGCGGAAGCGTCCAGACGCCCATTCGACGCCGGCGGAGGCGGCAATGGCCACTACGGCCGCCATGGCCACCGGACTGATGCCGAGATAATAGCCTATTCCGAGGCCGCCGAAGCAGGCGTGGGTCACACCGCCGCATATGGCCACAAGCCGGCGCGATATGATGTAGGTGCCTATGACGGCGGCACACATGCTTATGAGGATCACGCCGTAGAGGGCGTAGCGGAAGAAATCGTAGTGAAGGTAGGATATGGCTTCGGTCATTTACTCGGTGGTTTTGGTTTTGGCTGCGCGGAGCTCGTCGATCAGCAGGAGGAATTCGTCGCGCACCTCGGCGGGGAGGTTTATGCCGCGCAGCTGTATGCTCCGGCCCCAGCCGGCAAGGTCGGAGGGCAGGAGGGTGAGCATCACATCGCGGAATTCGTCTTTTTCGGCCTCGCTGTAGTCGTCGGGCTTGCGCCCGGCGTAGCGGTCCAGCTCTTCGTCTTCGTAGTAGTCGATGCCGGAGGCTACCGCCGTGAGCAGGGAGTCTTTCTCGCAGCTGTAATGCTGCCCGCAGCAGGCTTCGCCTTCCGGCTCTGCCCCGGACGAGACCACGCCTGCCGCCCCGGCGCCTGCGGCTTGGGAACTCGACCACCCCGGCTCTTCCTTTTCTTTTGCGCTCGCTGCGCTCGCGCTCCGCTCGGGAGCTGCTTTCGCAGGGCTCGCCGCGCTCGCGCTCTTTTCGGCGCCTGCGGCGCTTCCGCTCCTTTCCGAGCTTGCCGCTTCTCCGAGGGCTGCGGCGCTTCTGCCCCTTTCCGGGCTTGCCGCTTCTCTGAGGGCTGCGGCGCTTGCGCTCCTTTCCGGGCTTGCCGCTTCTCCGGGGGCTGCGGCGCTTCCGCTCCTTCCGGCGCTTGCGCTTCCTTCCGAAGCTGCGCTTCTTTCTGCTTCTGCGGCTTTGCGCAGGGTGCGGCGGTCAAGGAGCCAGAGGAGGAAGCCGGCTACTATCAATGCGGTCGCTATGATGGCTGCCACCTGCATCAGTCGGCGGCGGTGCTTTCGAGGGTGAATCCGGCCTGACGGAGGTCGTCCCAGAAGCCGGGATATGATTTGTCGGCGACTTCGGCATCGCGTATCACTATGCCGGGAGCAAATACGGCCAAGGGCGCGAAGGCCATGGCCATGCGGTGGTCGCCGTGGGTGTCGATTTCGGGTATCTCCACTACCGGCGCACGCTGCCCTTCCCAGAGCAGCACGCCGGGGCCGTCGATTTCGGCTACTATGCCTATTTTGAGCAGTTCCTGACGCAATGCCTCCAGTCGGTCGCATTCCTTCACCCGGAGGTTCTCCAGTCCGCTCAGGCGGAAGGGAACCGAAAGGGCGGCGGCTGTGACTGCCAGCGCCGGCGTGAGGTCGGGATTCTGGCTCAGGTCGAGTTCGAGACGCCCCCAGAGGTCGGGGGTGGCGGAGAGGCAGAGCGCTTCCTCGCCTTCATCATCGGTGCCGAATTCACTCAGCACTCCCAAGCGGGGCATGATTTCGGCAAGCAGGCGGTCGCCCTGGAGGTCGGTGGCGTTGAAGCCGGGAAGGGTCACCCATCCGGCGGTCAGGGCGGCGGTCTCGTACCAGTATGAGGCTGCGGTCCAGTCGAGTTCGGGCATATAGTCGTCGTCGGCGCTGTATGAGCCGGGAGCGAGGTCGATGTCGTAGCGTTCGATGTCGGCCACGGCTCCGCGGCGACGCATCATGCCTGCTGTCATGCGTATGTAGGGCATGCTGGCGGCTTCACCTTCGATTCTGATTCTCAGCGGTGCGTCGAGCAGCGGCGACACCAGCATCAGCGCCGACACGAACTGCGAGGAGACTGTGGGGTCAATCGGCAGTGAACCGCCGGCAAGGCGTCGTCCGCGGACTGCGAGCGGGGCGAAGCCCTCCTGCTGCAGATATTCGATTTCGGCTCCGAGCTGACGGAGGGCATCGACGAGAATTGCCATCGGACGACGGCGGAGCGACTCGTTGCCGTCAAGCACCACATCGCAGCCTTCGGTGGCGGCGAACAGGGCGGTCAGGAAACGGAGGGCGGTGCCGCTGCCGCCGAGGTCGACGGCAGCGGCCGATACCGCGCCGCCGGAGCGGTAGAGTTCCAGGGCGCGGGCGAGTACTGTAATATCGTCACAGGCACAGACATCACCGCCGGAAGGGCAGCCGGCAATGGCATCTATGACCATCTTTCGGGCCATATACGACTTGCTTGGCGGCAAGCTGAGCCGCACATCGAGGATTTCTTCCGGAGGGTATATTCTGTAGTCCATGTCTTAGAGCCGGTTCTTAGGCCATTACGGCGGATTTGGAGTTTGATTTCACTTCAGCCACGGCATCGCGGATTTTGGCGAGGGCATCGGCGAGCACACTTCGCGGAGTGCCGATATTGAGGCGTGCGAAGCCTTCGCCCTGGCTGCCGAACATGGTGCCATCGTTGAGGGCTATGTGGGCGTGTTCGAGCAGCATGTCCATGAGCTGCTCCTGCGACAGACCGAGACCGCGGAAGTCGACCCAGAGCAGGAAGGAGGCCTGCGGCTCGACTATAGTCACGCCGGGTACCTCACGGGCGAGGAAGTCGCGGGTGAACTCGATGTTTTCCTGCACGTATTCGAGCATCTGGTCGAGCCATGCCTCGCCATTGCGGTAGGCGGCTTCGGCACCGATGGTAGAAATCATGGGAGGAGCGCTGAATTCGTTCACTTCCAGCCAGTGGTAGAAATCGTGGCGGAGTTCGGGATTCTTGACCACCATCCACGAGCTGACCAGACCGGGGATATTGAAGGTCTTCGAGGGTGCGCCGAGAGTCACCGATATTGCGGCGGCGTCGTCGGAGACGGCTGCGAAGGGTATGTGGCGGCGTCCGCAGAGCATGAGGTCGCCGTGGATTTCGTCGCTCACCACCACCACATTGTGCATGCGGCAGATGCGGGCCACCTCGCGGAGGGTGTCTTCATCCCACTGTATGCCGATGGGGTTGTGGGGGTTGCAGAGAATCATCATGCGCGGCTTTTCAGTGGCCACAAGTTCGGCCAGACCTTCGAGGTCCATGCGGTAGCTGCCGTTCTCGGCTATAAGCGGATTTTCGATCAGGCGGCGTCCGTTGCCCTCGATCACCATCTTGAAGGGGTGATATACGGGCGGCTGTATCAGTATGCCGTCGCCTTTCTGCGAGAAGAAGTTCACGGCCAGACCGATGCCTTTCACCACACCGGGTACGAAAGCCATCTCGTCGCGGTGCAGCTCGAAGCCGTGGCGGTGACGCTGCCAGTCGATGATTGAGTTCCAGTAGGAGTCGGGGCAGAACGAATAGCCCAGCACCGGATGTTGCAGACGCTGTATCAGGGCGTTGGTGATTTCAGGACACACAGCGAAATCCAGGTCGGCAATCCAGAGCGGGGTCACGTCGTGACGTCCGAAGATGATGTCGAGCTGTTCGATTTTCGTAGCGCCGGTACCCTGACGGTCGATGATACTGTCAAAATCGTAAATTCTTTTTTCCATGGTATATCAGTATTTGCGTGTGATTATGAAATCGAATAGTTCACCCAAGAGCTGCCGGGCGCGCGACTCGGGGAATTGCATCAGCAGTTGCATGGCCTCGTCGCGCAGGGCGTTCATGCGCTCGTAGCAGTAGTCGATGCCGCCGTTGTCGCGGGCGTATTTCATCAGCAGGGCTATTTCTTCGTCGTCGAGCTGTTCCTTGCGGGAGAGCTGCGTCATGGTCTCGTGGTCGGGTGCGTCCGGATTCAGGAGCACATGCAGCAGGGGGAGTGTTATCTTGCCTTCGCGCAGGTCGTTGCCGGTGGGTTTGCCCACAATGGCGGAGTCGTAGTAGTCGAATATGTCGTCGCGCATCTGGAAGCAGAGTCCCAGCAGTTCGGCGAAGCGCGAGAGGCGTTCGAGACGTTCGTCGTCGACTCCCGACGCATAGCAGCCCATTTTCGCGCAGGCCACGAACAGCGATGCTGTCTTGTAGTTTATGATCTGGAAGTATGCGTCTTCGGTGAGTGTATGGTAGCGAGCGTTGAATATCTGGTCGATTTCGCCGAGGGAGAGCAGTTTGCCAAGATGGCAGAGGGAGTCGATGATGCGGATGTCGCCGGTGGCGATTGCCTGCTGCATGGCCGAAGACACGAAGAAGTCACCCACAAGGACAGCGATATGATTGTCCCATACGGAGTTGATGGTCGGACGGCTGCGTCGGGTCTTGGCTTCATCGACGACATCATCGTGGATAAGCGACGCGTTGTGCAGCAGCTCCACGGCGGCGGCGGCAGAAAGGACGGCATCGGAGACAGGCCCGAAGAGTCTGGCGCTGAGCAGTACTATGATCGGTCTGATGAGCTTGCCCTTGCTTTCCAGATAGTTCTCTATCACCTGGTTCATAAGCTCGTTGGGCGAACTCAGCTGGCCGGAAATCAGTCGGCTGAGGCGCTGTAGCTCCGGGGCTATTTCGGATTGTATGGCTTCGAGTGTGGACATATTTCTATTTGATAGCACAAAATTACTAATTTCCCTTGAAAAAACCGCATGGCATAGGGCGCAAACGTGAGATTATTTGTAATTTTGAACAAAATTTCTCACTCGATATGACCGACCGACGACTATTCCTCCTCGACGCATACGCACTGATCTACCGTGCTTACTACGCGCTGATGCGCTCTCCCCGAAACAGCAGCCTCGGCTTCAACACCGCCGCCATCTTCGGATTCTGCAATTCTCTCGACGAAATCCTGCGTAAAGAAAACCCCGACCATATAGCGGTGTGTTTCGACCCTCCCGGCGGCAAGACTTTCCGCCACGAGGAGTTCCCTGAGTACAAGGCCGGGCGCGACAAGCAGCCCGAAGACATCACCATGAGTGTGCCTTGGATCAAGAAAATCCTTGAGGCCTACCGTATTCCGGCCATCGAGGTGGAGCGCTACGAGGCTGATGATGTAATCGGCACTCTCGCACGCCGCGCCTCGGCCGAGGGCTTCACCACTTATATGATGACCCCCGACAAGGACTACGGCCAGCTCGTAGACGACCATACTTTCATGTACCGCCCGCCCACAGGAGGCAACGGCTTCGAAATACGCGGCCCGCGCGAGGTGTGCGAACGCTACGGCATTGAGTCGCCCCGCCAGGTCATCGACATGCTGGCGCTCGAAGGCGACTCCGCCGACAATATCCCGGGCTGCCCGGGTGTGGGCGAGAAGACGGCCGCAAAGCTTATCGCCCAATGGGGCTCGGTGGAGAACATGCTCGAACATGCCGCCGAAATCAAAGGCGCCGTCGGCCGCAAAATCAGCGAGAACGCCGAGCAGATTCTCTTCTCCAAGCGCATGGCCACCATCTGCACCGATGTGCCGCTCGACATCAGCCTCGACGAACTCCGGCGCCGCGAGCCTGACATCGACGCCCTGCTGGAAATCTTCGGAAAGCTCGATTTCCGAAGCCTTGTCTCGCGCCTGCGCAAGGGCGCCGAAGGGCGCGAGCGAAGCGAGAAGGCAGCAAGCGAGCGGAGCGGAGCAAAAGCGGCGAGCGAGCGAAGCGAGAAAGAAGCAAGCGGGCGGAGCGAAGCAGAAGCAGCAAGCGAGCGGAGCGAAGCAGAAGCAGCAAGCGAGCGGAGCGAGAAAGAAGCAAGCGAGCAAAGCGAAGCCGGCCGGCGCGGGCGAAGCAGGAGTGGAGTGCGCGAGCGAAGCGAAGCGAATGATGTCGACATGGGCCTCTTCGCCCTCCCCGATGAAAGCGAAGCCGCGCCGGCTCCGGCGCAGTTCGCCAGCCTCTCCTCGCCGGCCGACGTGAGCCGGGCGGTAGCCGAGGCCTTGACGGAGGAGCATGCGGCGGCGCTGCTGCTCTGCAGCGGCGAAGAAGCCATGACCGCCCTCTGGCACGGCCTGGCCCTGAGCTACGCCTCGCGTACGGTATACATCGGACTGCCGCAGTTCGGTGACGAACGGGCGGAACTGCTGGCGCTGCTCGAACCGCTGTGGAACAACAGCTCCACCACTATCATCAGCGACAATGTGAAGCGCGACGCGGTGGTACTACGGCGCCACGGCATCGCTTTCGGCGCCAGCTATTTCGACTGCTCCCTGGCTCACTATCTGATTTCCCCTGAAAGCCGGCATGACATCGCCGGACTGGCCCATTCATTCTTAGGCATCGACACCGACGACTACGGCCTCAGCGCCACGGAGCGCCAGAAGCTCTACGCCGCGCCTTCCGACCAAGCCATAAAAGCCCGATGTCAGGCTGCCGCCGCCGCTTTGGCTCTGCGTGAGCCACTGCTTGCCGAAATCGACCGCCTGGACCTGCGCGGCCTGCTCGATGACATAGAGTTGCCTTTCGCCATGGTGCTGGCCTCGATGGAAATGGCCGGTGTGCGCATCGACAGTCGCATGCTCGGCGAGATGTCACGCCGCTTAGGCGCCCGTCTGGCCGAAATAGAGGCTGAGATTTTCGCTCTGGCCGGACATCCGTTCAATATCGGCTCGCCGGCTCAGGTGGGCGAGGTGCTTTTCGGCGAACTGCAGATCGACCCCAAGGCCAAACGCACCAAACGCGGAGCCTGGAGCACCACCGAGGAGATTCTGGAGAAGTACAGCAAGGACAATCCTATCGTGCAGCTTATTCTCGACCACCGTGGCGTGAAGAAGCTGCTGGCCACTTATATCGATGCCCTGCCTCGGCTGGTGAACCCGGCCACGGGCAAAATCCACACCACTTTCAACCAGACGGGCACGGCCACAGGCCGCATCTCGTCGAACAATCCCAATCTGCAGAATATTCCGGTGCGCACCGACGAGGGGCGCGAAATCCGGCGGGCTTTCGTGCCCGACAGAGGACACCTGATGATGGCGGCCGACTATTCGCAGATCGAACTGCGCCTTATGGCACACATCAGCGGCGATGAGTCGATGATCGAGGCTTTTCTCAGCGGCGAGGATATACACCGCGCCACTGCGGCCAAGATTTTCCACGAAACTCCGGCCGAGGTGACCGACGCGCAGCGCCGTGCGGCCAAGACTGCCAATTTCGGCATTATCTACGGCATTTCGGCCTTCGGCCTGTCGGAGCGGCTGGGCATACCGCGCGGCGAGGCTAAGGCGCTTATCGAGGGCTATCTGGCCACTTACCCCGGGGTGAAGCGCTATATGGAAGATGCCGTGGAGCAGGCGCGGCAGGACGAGGCCGTGACTACCGTGATGGGCCGCCGCCGTATGCTGCCCGACATCAATTCGCGCAATGCCGTGGTTCGCGGCTATGCGGAGCGAAATGCCATCAACGCGCCTCTGCAGGGCTCGGCGGCCGACATCATCAAGAAGGCCATGATTGCCATCCGGCGGCGCATGGAGGCCGACGGCTTTGCCTCGCGCATGATTCTGCAGGTTCACGACGAGCTTGTGTTTGATGTAGTGCCCGACGAACTGGAGCGCCTGAAGGCTCTGGTGGTAGAGGAGATGCAGGGCGCCTTCAGCGGACGTGTGCCGCTGACAGTGGAGGTGGGCGTAGCCGACAACTGGCTGGACGCTCACTAAGCTAAGCATAAGAAAAGCCCGGGCCTTGCGGTCCGGGCTTTTTTTATGTTGATTACTCAGGGAATCAGAGAACGACCTTGGTTACGGTGTTGCCCTGACGACGGATGTAGAGACCGTTGGCGGGGTTCTCTACGCGTACGCCCTGGAGGTTGAAGTATTCTACGGGTGCGTTAGCGTCAACTGCGATGTTGTCTACAGAGCCTTTGATTTTTTCGCAGGTAACTACAACCTTGTTGATGAAAGTCTTTGTGCTCGCCTTGAAAGTAACTGTAGTGGGCTGGTCTTCACCGGCTACCCAAACGGGTTTGGTATAAGTGCCTTTCTCATTGTCCTGAAGAACAAGACCTCCTTCACCGTAAGTGAATTCTACCTTGCTTACGAAGTAATTTTCGGGAGCAGCAATGGTCATAGTGGTTGTTGCATACATACGCAGGGTAGTTACATCCTTTGTATTCCAGATTTTCACACCGTTGCTACTGCTGATAACGCCAAAGCTCATAACAACGTCATTTGCAGTAAGGCTATTGTTTTCTACATTTTCGCCAGTTCCAGAAGTGGGCTTATCAAACGGAGTGCCGAAGTTGAGGGTGCCGAAGTCGTTGAAGTCGAAAGTTGCCACACCTGCAGGCTGGGGTTCGGGTTCTTCTTCCTTGGTTATCACGATTTCGGTGGGGAGGAGCTGGAGATTGCCGTTGTTGATAGCAACGAAGCCGGTAACGGTGCATTCGAGAGCGTTTACGAAGTTTTCAACGCCGAACTTGTCGTAAGCTGCAAATTCTACTTCGCCGAGTTTGAGAGTAGCGTTCTTGCCGTTTACGCCGGTGAGCTGAACACCTTCAACCTGTACATAGTGGCACATCATGTTGGCGCCGAGAACATCGAGGTCAACCAGAGCGGGAGCCACAGCTTCGCCGGTGGTGTATTCGCCGAATACGGGGTTGGTGATTTCGGGCTGATCGGCATAGTGGGTGAATGTACCCTCAAGACGGTCGAACTGGTCGCCGTTCACGAAGGCGGGAGTATCCTTGCCGTATACGAGCATGTAGCAGCCGCTGGCATCCTTTACATATACATTGTTGCCGTTCTTGTAAACTACAGTCATCTGACCCTTCACGAGAACTTCAACGTCTGTTTCAATATCGAGCAGGGGCGCGAAGCCTTCGAGCATGAAGGGAGGATTAGCCTCGTAAGTCACAACATCGCTGACAGCTTCGCCATTGACTGCAATGGCCTTGAATGTAGTGGCCATCCATACGTCGACGGGAGCGGTGTAGAGAGTGGACTCAGCAGTGGGCTCGCTGCCGTCTTCGGTGTAGTAGATCTTGGCACCTTCGGTAGGACAGCTCATGTTCATTGTGAAGCAGTATTCGTCTTCTACGAGAGTGAGAACGGGGTTCTCTACTGTATCGGGCTCTACATCACCACTTTCTTCGTAGGTGACGTTCAGAGACTTAAGACCGGAGGTGTCTGTGAAGGAGAAGACGATGGTGCGGCTGTCGCCGGTCCACGACGAATCCTCCCATACGTTTGTAGAAAGGGTGCCTGTGCTCGCTACAGCGTTACCCTGACAGGGGCCAACTAAATCGCCGCTTTTAAAGCTGCCGCTATTGGCCTGCCAACCGTAGAACTGTATTTTAGTGATGGTATAACCTTTTTCGGCTGAAACAGTCAGAGTATTGCCGGCAACGCCATCAACATGCTGAAGGACATTAGCTACTAAGCAAGTGTAAGTGGGAGCGGAAGCGCCGTCGCCTTGTGCGTAGGCAATTGACACATGGTCGTTGAGCTGCTGCTCAAGGCCGCCGAGCAGAACTGTTCCAGTAGACAGCGCCTGTCCGGCGAAAGCTGTAAGGGCAGCAAACGCGAGTGGAAGTAGAAGTTTTTTCATAGAAATAATATGGTTAAAAAAATTGTGATAATTCAGCAGTGCGGAATAGTGACACGCAAAGATAGATATAAAAATTGGATTATCAACAAAAAAATTGTTTTTTTTGCTATTTTTTTTCAATTTATTCTCCAACTGAGCGCCAACGGCGCGCCAAATGCGCTTTCTGCGACATATGAGGCGCTTATGAAAAAGCGCAGGGGTGCGCCCGAGGCGCACCCCTGCTATATGCGGGAGGTGAGAGAAATCAGTCCTCTTCCTTCATGTTGTGGAATACGTTCTGTACGTCTTCGTCTTCTTCGAGTTTGTCGAGGAGCTTGTTGATGGCTTCGCGCTGCTCGGGAGTCACGTCCTTGAGGTCGTTGGGGATGCGCTCGAATTCGGCGCTTACGAGTTCGAAGCCATTGTCCTCGAGGTATTTCTGGATGTTGTTGAATTCCTCGAAGGCTCCGTAAAGCACAATGTTGCCTTCTTCTTCGTCGTGTTCGAGTTCGTCAACGCCGTAGTCGATGAGCTCGAGTTCGAGGTCTTCGAGGCTCACTTCTTCCTTGGCTTTGATTTTAAATACGCTCTTGTGGTCGAAGAGGAAAGTGAGGCTGCCCTGGGTGCCGAGGTTGCCGCCGTGCTTGTTGAAGTATGAGCGAACGTTGGCCACGGTGCGGGTGTTGTTGTCGGTGGCTGCCTCCACGAAGATGGCGATGCCGAAGGGTCCGTATCCTTCGTAGGTGATTTCCTTGTAGTCGCTGGCGTCTTTGTCGGTGGCTTTCTTGATGGCGCGTTCTACAGTGTCCTTGGGCATGTTGGCTGCCTTGGCGTTCTGCATGAGGGCGCGCAGACGCGGGTTGCAGTCGGGGTCGGGACCGCCGGCCTTGGCTGCTATGGTGATTTCCTTGCCTATGCGGGTGAAGGTCCGCGACATGTTGCCCCAGCGTTTGAGCTTGCGGGCTTTACGGTATTCAAATGCTCTTCCCATTGCTGGTATGGTTGAATTATTTGGGGTTTATATTTACTTCGTTTATCGGAGTTCGGCTCCGAGCTTGGTTTTGAGGTTGGAGATGATGCGGTTCATCACCTGGTCGATGTGTTTGTCCTGGAGGGTCTTTTCATCGTCCTGCAGGAGTATGGTGATGGCGTATGATTTCTTTCCTTCGGGCAGGTTTTTGCCTTCGTAGACGTCGAAGAGGCTGACGCTGCGCAGCAGACGGCGCTCGCTTTCGGCCACCACACGCTCTACATCGGCCATGGTGACGGCGCTGTCGAGCAACAGCGAAAGGTCGCGCTTCACCGGATGGGTCTTGGGCAGGGGCGCGTAGCTTACCTTGCTCCGGAGCGAGAGACTCACAAGGGCGTCCCAGTCGAATTCGGCATATATCACGGGCTGCTTGATTTCGCAGCGGCGGCAGAGGTCGTCGCGGACTATGCCGAGATGGCCGAGCTGCTTGCCTCCTTTGCGGCTGCTCACTGAAAGGGCGGCTCCGAAGATGTCGGTCATGTCGGACGCCGGGGCAAACTGCAGCGACTGCGCTCCGAGGCCGAGGCGGGCCAGGAGGTTGTCGACGGCCGCACGGAGGTCGTAGAAGCTGGCTTCTTCGGCCGGACGGCTCCAGTTGCCCTGACGGGAGTTGCCGCTGAGCCACATGGCCAGACGGGCCGACTGACTGTAGGGAGCCAGGGGACGGTCGGCGGTGGACTCGCGTCCGGCGTCATAGCGGTAGACGTTGCCGAACTCGTAGAGGGCGAGGTCGGGCAGACGGCGGTTGATGTTGTGAGCGAGCGACTCGAGTCCGCCGAAGAGGAGTGTCTGGCGCATGACGTTGAGTTCCTGGCTCAGGGGGTTGAGCAGGCGCACGCATGCGGAGGCGGGATATGTGG
>CAMWUD010000032.1 GCA_947177365.1 uncultured Porphyromonadaceae bacterium
TCAAGCTGCCTATTCAACTTTTTATAGCATTTCTTATCCCGAACTCGCGTTATTATCTTATTCTAACGTCAGATATTGTGCAGCACGTGTCCCATGCGCTCTTTCTTGGTGTGCATATAGCGCTCGTTCTCCGGCTTCGGAGTCACCTCGATAGGAACATTCTCCACCACCTCGAGGCCATAGCCTTCAAGACCGACCCGCTTGGTAGGATTATTGGTCATCAGACGCATCTTCTTAATGCCGAGCATATTCAGAATCTGCGCACCCACGCCATAGTCGCGTTCATCGGCACGGTGGCCGAGATGTATATTGGCATCGACGGTATCCAGCCCCTCCTCCTGGAGCTTATAGGCCTTGATTTTGTCCATCAGACCGATTCCGCGGCCTTCCTGACTCAGATACACCACCACTCCACGGCCCTCGCGCTCGATCATACGCATGGACTCATGCAGCTGCTCGCCGCAGTCGCAACGACGCGAGGCGAATATATCGCCGGTAGCGCAGGACGAATGCACGCGCACCAGCACCGGCTCTCCATCGGAAACATTTCCCTTGATTATGGCGATATGCTCCAGACCGTTGTCTTTCTGACGGAACGGAATCAGACGGAAATGTCCGTAGTCGGTAGGCATGTCCACCTCGACACCCTCCTCGACCAGCTGCTCGTGTTCGAGCCGGTAGGCGATAAGGTCGCGGATAGATACAAGTCGCAGCCCCCATTCGTCGGCACGGCGGCGCAGCTCCGGCAGACGGGCCATCGAACCATCATCGCTCATTATCTCCATCAGAGCCGCCGCAGGCTGCAGACCGGCCAGACGGGCGAAATCGACTGCGGCCTCAGTATGTCCGCTGCGTTTCAGCACACCCTGGTCCTGAGCGAAGAGCGGATTGATATGCCCCGGGCGACCGAATGTCTCCGGCACCGACATCGGGTCGGCGAGTGCCCGGATAGTGGCGCAGCGGTCCTGGATGCTCACACCGGTGCTGCAGCCTTCGAGTTTGTCGACCGTAACTGTGAACGGAGTTCCAAGCACCGATGTATTGTCGGTGACCTGCGGCGCAAGATTCAGACGGGCGCAACGCTCCAGTGTAATCGGAGCGCACAACACACCTCTGGCATTCTTGAGCATGAAGTTCACCTGCTCGGGAGTGATTTTCTCGGCGGCCACAATCAGATCGCCTTCATTCTCGCGGTCTTCGTCATCGACCACTACTATCATCTTGCCCTCACGGAAGTCCGCAATGGCATCCTCAATCCTGTCGAGTTTTATTTCCTGATTCATTGTTTATATCAATATTGGGGATGAGAGAATTATCTTGTTCTGTGATTATTTCTTCGAGTTCGGCGGTCAGTCGCCTCATATCGGTCAGACGGCGCCGGGAGACTTCAAAGGGAAAGCGGTTCAGCAGGTCGATGATACGTTGCCGGCGGGAGTTCGACAGATAGTCGATCATATCGCCCATAGCCTGGCGCACATCGCGCAGCGGTGCCTTGACAAAAAAGCGCCGCAGAGGGTCGAGGGCCTGATATTGCCGCTGTGCCGCATCGACGGCCGACCGCATGGCAGCCGTCAGCTCAAGAGCGCGGTTCGTATCGACTTCCTCCATTATCACTTCCTTCACTTCCAGACTGCGGCTGTCCTGACGTCCGGCCAGACGGCGGAAGAAATTACGGTAAGCATCCATATTGAACACAGCTGAATCGCCCACCGCCTTGTAAGTAAAGAATACTCCAAGCGGGAGCAGCACGGCCGTACTGAGCCATATGCCCTCCCACACTTCGAGTTTTCCGTCGCGTGCCATCTTGTAGCCGGTGTTGTCGAATATATAGTACACTATAAACAGTATCACCGAAATCACCAGAGGCGTACCCAGGCCGCCTTTTTTTATAATGGCTCCGAGGGGGGCACCGATAAAGAAGAATATTATGCACGCAATCGAAAGCGTGAATTTCTTCTGCATCTCAATGCCGTGCCGCCGCAGCGATTTTTCCTGGTCGGTGAGTATTACCTGACGGAATTCATAGTCCTGCCGTAGACGCCGGGCCGTAGCCATGGCAGTGGCGAGATATGACTTTGCCCGCGATGCATCCGGTGCATTGAATATGGAGTCGATATTCATTGGAGCGGACAAGGCCACCGGTCTGCGCCGAACTTCGACAAGCGAATCGCCCTGACGCTCAATCGTCACCGGACTGACACCTATGTAGGGATATGAAAGCAGCTCGTGTGCGAAATTGTTTCCCAGCGAGTCGACCTTACGACCGATTGAGTCAATCGACTGCCGCAGCTGGGCAATATTCTTGCCTACATACTGGCTGCGCATATTGCTCTCGTCCATACGGTTGAAGTTGGCATCGAAAGTAAAATACACCTGCTTGTCGGAGAAATTCTCGCGTCTGAACGGCAGGTAACCCGACGATGGCAGGCCCATGGAGTTATTACGCAGATTCTCGAACATCTCCCCGCTGTAGAAGTGCAGGAAGAGTTTCGTCTTGTCTTCCGTAAAGCTGAGCCGGGCGGAGTCGGCAAGTATCACCCTTGAATTGTCAAGTCCCTGGCTCACATCGTAAATCGTCACATCATAGAGCATGCCCGTGGCCGGGTTTTTCTTGTCGACATACAGGTTGATGCCGGGTATCTGGTCATAGAACGTACGCTCGGGAATCTCCACCTCCGGCGACTTCTGCCGCACGGAGAAGAGCAGAGTCCACATTTTTGCCTGAGCCACAGGCAACACATTGTTCTGAAAGAAAAAAGCGCCCATGGCCACCAGCACCATCAGCACTATCAGCGGTCGCATGATGCGGAAGAGCGATATACCTGCGGCCTTCATGGCCGTAAGCTCGAATTTTTCACCCAGATTGCCGAAAGTCATCAGCGACGCAAGCAGAACCGCCAGCGGCAACGCCGTCGGCACCATGGTCAGAGCCGCATAAAAAAACAGTTCGCCTATCACATCCATGCCGAGACCTTTGCCTACCAGATCATCGACATAGCGGAAAAGGAACTGCATCAGCACTATAAACAGGCATATGAAAAACGTCATGGCAAACAGCGGCAGAAAGCGCTGCAGCATAAATGTGTATAGACGTTTGATTATTACCATTACAGTCGGATCTTGTTTCAGACTGCAAAAGTACACAAAATTCACGACATTCCAACGGCCATTTCCGAAAAAAGGCCGATACGGCATGGGCGCGACCAACGGCCACGCCCATGCATACGTTCAGACAGCTGTCCTACAAGGGGCAGCGTGCCGTGTTACTTTACAAGTGAAACGATAAGTTCCTTGGGGTCTTCGGGATCTTCGGCGAGCATCACCTTGTCTTCGCGTGCGAGCCATCCCAGCGCTGCAAACACTTCCTTATCTTTGAGTTTGGTGATTTTCTTGAGCTGTTTCACACCAAGAGCCTCGGCTTCGTTGAGTGCATTCCAGACGGTGCCGGCGTTTACGCCGATAGTTTCTACATTCATTGCTGTTAGTTATAAAATATGTTAGACAATAGTTTGTGCGATATAATATTTTGCCGTCAGTTTGCTTGCAAAGATAGCAATAATCTTGCAAATAAACCTATAACTATATAACATTTTTTTATATAATTTGTTTGAACAGTCAGTAAGGTTTTGGATATGTGTCCATTAGCACCGAAAAAAAATCAGGCTGTTTTTGATTGCCAAATCACGGATTTTGAGTAATTTTACGTCAAATTTGTAAGCATGACAGGACGAGTAATACGCAATACCGGTTCGCACTTCATTGTCGAACCCCTTGACGGGGGAGCCGAAATCCCCTGCAAAATCAAAGGAAATTTCAGAATCAAAGGCATACGCACCACCAACCCCGTGGCCGTTGGCGACATCGTGGACACAGCCGAACCCGGACCGGACGGCACAGCCTTCATCACCGGCATACATCCACGCCGGAACTACATCATACGGAAGGCTTCGAACCTGTCGAAAGAGGCGCATATCATCGCCGCAAACATCGACTGCGCCATGCTCGTGGCCACGCTCGCCCACCCTACCACCTCCACTACCTTTATCGACCGCTTCCTCGCAACTGCCCGGGCCTACGACATCGAAGCTGTAATCTGCATCAACAAGACCGACCTGCTCACAGAACCCGACGACCGCGAATACCTCGATGCCTTTTGCTACCTTTACCGCTCCATCGGCTACCGCGTACTCGAAGTATCGGCCCGCAGCGGCGAAGGTCTGGACGAACTGCGTGACTATCTACACGGACGCACCACGCTTTTCTCAGGCAACTCGGGCGTAGGCAAAAGCACTCTCATCAACGACCTCATTCCGGGAATCGAACTCCGCACCGCCGAGATTTCCGCCGTCCACGACACCGGAATGCACACTACCACCTTCTCCGAGCTCTTCCATCTGCCCGGCGGAGGCGCCATCATCGACACACCGGGAGTGCGTGGCTTCGGAACTGTGGACTTCGACCGGCACGAAGTGGCTCATTTCTTTCCCGAAATCTTCGAGACCGGCCACGACTGCCGCTTCGGCGACTGCACCCACACCCACGAACCCGGCTGCGCGGTGCTGCAGGCGCTCGAAGAACAGCGGATCGCCCGCTCACGCTACAATTCATATCTGAGCATACTCGAAGACGCCTCCGAAGGCAAATACCGCACATGAGACTGCACCTGTTCTATCCTGAAAACGACCTGGCTCTGGCCACAGGAAAAGCCTCCTATACACCGCCTCCCAAAGTACTCGGACTGCGGCGCGCCGGAGCCACACTGCCGCTATGGTACGGCGACCCGGGCGACTTAGTATGCGCCACCGGTGTCGATGCCCGCTGGTATGACCGTATCATGGCAGACTTCGAGCCGGGCACAGAGCTCTTCGACCACAATTACAGACCCGGCATGCAGCCTGCGCCGTGGGGCTGGTCGGCCGCTTCGGCCGCATTGCTGCGCCAGCAGGGAGTGCCACAAGAGGCTCTCCCGACAGCCGAGGCTCTCGACAGAATACGTCTGCTGTCGCACCGCCGCACCGCCGCCACTGTCCAGGGGCTGGTGGCCGCGCAGCTGCCCTTCCCGATTGCCGATGCAGCTGTAGAGTGCACGGCTGTCGACGCGCTTCCGCTTCTTCTGAAAGCCGGACGGCAATTCATAGCCAAACTGCCATGGTCGAGCAGTGGACGCGGACTGCTCGACTCGCGCAAATGCAGTCCGGAGCATTTCATCAGGCAGGCCGAAGGCATGATACACAGTCAGGGAAGCTTCATGCTCGAAACCGCCTACGAACGTGTAGCCGACTTCGCCATGCTCTTCGACTGCGAGGCCTCCGGCTCCTGTCGCTTCGCAGGATATTCTCTTTTCGACACCACGCCCTCGGGACAATACACTTCAAACCTGCTCCTGCCCGATTCGGAAATAGAAAGCCGTCTGGCGCAGTACGTGCCGTGCGAACAGCTTCACGCCATACAGCAGGCTCTCGCATCGGCTCTTGCCGAAGTATGCCGCGATGTATACAGCGGTCCGGCGGGAGTCGACATGCTCATTGCCGATACTCCGCGCGGCTATCTTATCGACGCTACCGTGGAAATCAATTTCCGCATGACCATGGGACGTGTGGCGCACACTCTCGCGGAACGCTACGTCATGCCGGGTGCCGAAGCCCGCTTCAAAGTCGTCAGCGGCAGCGCATCTGATGCAGCGCCAGTCGTAGAGGCCCGCCGCCTCTCCGGCGGCTGCCTGCTGCTGAACCCGCCTTCGCCGCATTTCAATTTTGTCATACAGATTGGCTAACAACAAAAAACAAATCAGGGCATCTTCTCACGAAGGTGCCCTGACCGCGTTTTAATGACTTAAAACAATTACATAACTAACATAAAACACATTTTGTTATGGCTTGTCCGCAAACGGACTGCCATTGATGTTTGAATACTAACAATCTATACTAACCCTAAAATTGAAATTGAATCTTATGCGTCATTTCATTTTCATGTTGCAAAGTTACTACTTTTTTTTTACTTCGCGCGTACGTTATAAGGTGGATATAAGTCCATATTTCTTATATATAAAACCAACATCCTTATAATCAATAATTTAACACATAGTGAAAAATTCTAAAATATAAATGGTATTTCGCTTAAAAACGTGTCGTACAACATATTTCATCAACATCAATGCCACATAATTGCTACAGCGACGACAGGTTCATAACGTCCTGCTCGAAGCTGTCACGGTTGATGGCTTTGTTCTTCAGACGGTTTCTGTAGGAATAGATTGTATTGAGCGAATAATTCAGCACCTGCGCTATCCGCGGACTGTCCTGTATGCCCAGACGCACAAAGGCCAGAATGCGCAGTTCGGTATTGAGCTGCTCGTCGTCCTTGAGCACAATCTGCGCGTCAGGCCGCAGCAAGGCATTCACCTGAGCCACAAAGTCGGGATAGATATGCAGGAAGGCATTGTCGAACACCGCATAGAATTCCTTGCTCTGCTCCTCCACAAACTTGCCCGAATTGGTGAGTTTATACAGGTCGTCGACCTTGCCCACGGCAAGCTTGCGGTTTACAATCTTACAGAAACTGTTGAGCTTGTCCATGTATATCGAACACAACGACATGAACTGACTTATATACACCTCCTTGACCTTATTGGCCGAACGCAGGTTCTGCTGCAGCTCCGACATGCGGTTCATCTCGCGGCGAAGCAGCACAAGCAGCGTGGCCATGCCCACAAGCATCAGCACCATTATGGCGATAATCACATAAATCATCCGGCGCCATGAGCCAATCTGGCCGCTGTGTGCCTGCTCGATAAGCGGAAGCGCCCTTGCCGATTCCACCATTCGCATCGATGCTCCGCACTCCACCGCATTTTCCAGAGCTATCGACAGATAGTTGTATGCCCGGTCGACATCTCCGCGCTCGAACATCATGCCTCCGAGCTCCTGAAGCGATTTCACTTCCAGTGTGCCGCTGGTGACATCGGCCTGCGCCGATATGGCCAGATAATATATGTATTCGTCGTCGTTGCCCTCGCGCCGGGCTATAGTGGCAAGATGGTGGGCGATGCGCGCCCTGTATGGCTCTGTCTCAATGCGGTCGTTCATCAGTTCAAGAAAGTATGCCTTGGCTTTGCCATAGTCGCCTCTCATCATATAATACTCGCCGATGGCGAATTTTTTCGCCACACTGGTGTCGGGCAACTGAGCCAGCAAGCCGGTCTGCATTGTCATCAGTCCGCGACCCATACTGTCGTTGAACTGCCGGTACGATGGGAAAAGACCGTATACGAACGAGTACATCTGGCGTCCGGCCTCATAATAATCGGCCTTGCAGCGCTCCGGCACTCCGGCACTGTCTATCTGCGCGAAATCATGCAGCGCCGACTCATAGAAGCCGGCCAACGGCATAAGGGCTGTATGGCGCAGATTGAACAGCAGCGCCTGGTCGGCATCGGCAATACGGCTGCCAATTTCCGCGTAATACATGGCCGAATCGTTGTTGAACGATGAGTAGCTGTCGATAATCCTGTGGATTATGGCTATGCTGTCCGACGGCTTGCGCCGGAGCTCGCTCTTGAGACTGTCGATTCCGGCCTGACGTCTCGCAATGAATGCCGAGCGGGCGGCAAGCGAATCATCAAGCCGCTTCAGAGCCTGTTCCGTCTCGGCTCGTCCTATTTTTATGGGAGCGGCCACGGCTTCCGGCATAACAGACAGAACAATAAGCGCCAATATGGCACGCAAAATCTTTTCTACTGTGGTTTTCATGGATTGATCGGGTGGGTCATTCAAACAAAGCATCAAGCTGCTGATGGCTTACAGTGCGGATTATCGCCAGACCATCGGGTGTATAGTCGGGCGACGGCAAAGCAAGCAGTTCATACAGCAGCGACTCGGTCTCGCCGTTGCTCCACACTGTATCGGACTTCACTGCGGCGGCCCTGGCCATGGATATGGCCACCGGCTTTATGAGCGATTCGCGGGCCTCGCCGCTTGTATCAAGTTCTTCAACAAGCTGCTGCAGGAGTTCCGATGCCGGCACCGACGACGACAGCGACGGCACTGCGGTGATGTTCCATGTGTTGTCGCCCAGATATGCCATGTCGAAGCCAAGTCCGGCAAGCTCTCCTGAAAAGGTCTGCAACGCCACACTGCCCGCTGCCGACACTTCAACCGCCTCCGGGAAAAGCAGCCTCTGCGACTGCACATCGCCCTCGGCCAGCTGACGGCTGAACTGCTCGTAAAGCACACGGACGTGGGCACGGTGACGGTCGACAAGCATGATGCCGGACTTCGACGGTGTGACAATCAGTCGGTTATGCAGCGTAAACAGCGGCGTCTCTGTCTTGGGAGCCTCAAAGCCAAGTCCGAGGTTCACTTCGGGCGGCGGCGCCACCTCATCGGGAACCGCATTCAGACGGCTCCGCACCGCCTCCACCCCTTCTGCCCGTCCGCCAAGACGGCTCGCTACAAGACCGGAAGCCCCGGTCTCATCATCGGCCGGCGGCATGGCGGATGCCGAACGGGCGGTGAAACCCTCATAGAGTTTCTGCCAGTCGTCGACAGCCGAGGGCACATACTGGCGTGCGCTGTCGAAGGGGTTATAGGCCGGGTCGACATCGGTTCCCGGCTCAATGCCCGGCGCGTCAGGGCTGAAAAACGGAATTTCCGGCACATCCTCGCTGTCAAAGTCTATGGCTCCGCTGGCGTTGGCCTTGCCGAGTGCCTCCTTGATTGCAGCGGTGAGAATCTGCCAGATAGACTGCTCGTCCTCGAATTTTATCTCATGCTTCTGCGGATGAATATTCACATCGATACGCTCCGGATCCACCTCCAGATTAATGAAGTATCCCGGCTGGGTGCCGGCGCTGCTCAGCTCGCTGTAGCAGTTCAGCACTGCCTTATGAAAATAAGGATGCCGCATATTGCGCCCGTTGACAAAGAAATACTGGTGGGCGCCGCGTTTGCGGGCATACTGCGGAAGGGTCACAAAGCCGCTGATACGCACTATCGAACTTTCGGTCTCCACCGGTATCAGCTGATGCCCGATTGATTTCCCGAAAAGCGCCGTGATGCGCTGCTTGAGCGATGAACGGTGAAGCTGGTGCAGGGTCACATCGTTGTGTATCAGCGTGAAGTCTACTCCTGTGTTGACCAAGGCCAGACGCTCGAATTCATGCGTTATATGGCTAAACTCCACCGAGTCGCTCTTCAGGAACTTCCGGCGCGCGGGCAGATAGGCGAATATATTGCGCACCATCAGATTGGTGCCCGGAGGGCAGGCTGTTGCCTCCTGCCCCTCGACTTTGGAGCCGGCAATCAGCACACGTGTGCCCACGTTGTCGCCCCGGCGCATCGTGCGCAGGTCGATCTGTGCCACGGCGGCTATCGACGGCAATGCCTCGCCCCGGAAGCCCATCGTACGCAGAGTCGACAGGTCGTCGGCTACGGCAATCTTGCTTGTGGCGTGGCGCTCGAATGCCATCCGGGCATCGGTCGGCGACATGCCCTTGCCGTTGTCAACCACCTGCACGAGAGCTTTTCCACCCTCTTTGATGATGATTTCAACCGACGTGGCGCCGGCGTCGATGGAATTCTCCACCAGCTCCTTCACCACCGAGGCGGGCCGCTGTATCACTTCGCCCGCAGCAATCTGATTGGCCACCGAGTCCGGCAGCAGACGTATGATGTCTTCCTCTAACATTTACTTTTTCCAGCAATTGGTTTATTCCTTTACTTCATAGCTGATTGTCTCAAGGTAGAAGTAGGAAATATACTCCTTGCCCTCGGACTTCAGCCGGCTGTCGATTTCGGCACGCATCCGGGCCAGACGTTCGGCAGGAGTGACCACCGTATCGAATCCGCGGGCCTTGGCATCGGCATCGCAGTGTTTTCCCTTCTTTCCTTCGGACATCTTTTCACCGGCATCGGAGCCAAGGGCGGCCTCTCGTTCCTGACGCAGCATATAAGCGCGTTCCAGCGAGTCTATCTCGGCCTTGCCCACGCGGTCTTCGCGCAGAATGCCGCGTGCGAGCATCCGCTGTCCGGCGCAGTCGGGCGAGAAGGCGCCGTCGATAGCCGGAGTGGCCTGCATGCGGAGAGTATACTCGCCGCTTTCGCCCTGCATGAATGCCTTGGTGCCGCCATGCGAGCACAGATGGCTGCAAACGCCCTCCACCTGTATGGTATCGCCTACAAAGGCCAGCGGGTCGGCATAGAGATTGTCGACAGTCAGAAGCGTATCGGCCACATCGACCGACATCGAGCCGCCGTTTCCGCTGCATGAGACAAGCGCCGACAGCGACAAGGCCATGGCGGCAGCTATAGAAAGTAGTTTCATCGTCAGTTTTTATTTACAAAGTTAGTTGTTTTTTTGCGAACTACCCCAATACTATTGGTCGAAAGTACAATTAATGTATTACATTTAACCATTTTTTCAAAACATTTGCCGCACGATGGAATAAAAAACTTGTTAAACTTGAGAAAAAATCGTAAATTTGCGGCGAGGTTTATCCATCCTACACATAACACATACATAGTTTTATATAAACCAATCAGAACAATGAACAAAACGCTAATCAAGAGCATGCTCCCGGCACTCGTGGCTGTAGCCATGACCGCCTGCTCGGCCGAAGACTCCCCTCTGGCCGACGGAACAGGACGCATCGCTCCGGAAGTAGGCCTCGACACCGAGGTTGCAGCCGCACGTTCTGCACGCGCCGCCGATGGCGACATAACCGCAGAAAATCTGGTGCTGGCCCTGACCTCTGCCGACGGCAGCTATTCCAACAGCTGGAACGGTGTTTCGGCTTTCCCGCTTGATGAAAAATTCAAGACCGGCGACTACACCATGACTGCAAGCTACGGCGCTCTCGAGGATGAAGGTTTTGAAAAGCCTTTCTACTTCGGCAGCACCGACCTGAAAGTTACTGAAAACAACACTACTCACGTAAGTCTGACCGCACAACTGGCCAATTCCATGGTGTCGGTGGAATATTCCGATAATTTCAAAGACTATATGTCAGACTGGAGTTCGGAACTGCACGCTACCGGAGGTGAATACATTTTCTACGCCAAGGACGAGACCCGTCCGGCTTACCTTCGCCCGGGTGCCACCACCGTCAACGTGAGCATCACAAAGCCAAACGGAACCAAGGCCACTCTGCAGGCCGCAAACTTCACCACTGAGCCGCGCCATCATTATCACGTGACCGTCGACCTCCGTCAGGGTGCCGGCGATGCCGTATTGGTGGTGCATTTCGATGAGTCGGTCGACCAGGAAGACATCGAAATCGAACTCTCCGACGAACTCATGAACGCCCCCGCCCCCACTATCAGCGCCCAGAGTTTCACCCCAGGCACCGCATTGGCTTTCGTCAGCGGCATGGCTCCCGAGAGCCTCGCGCCCAAGTTCGCCGTGATGGCCCGCGGTGGTCTGGCTTCTGTAGTCCTCACCACTTCGAGCAAGAGCCTCGCAAGCCAGGGCTGGCCTGAGGAAATCGACCTGATGGCAGCTCCCGAAAACATGCAGTCGCGCATGCGTGCCCTCGGTTTCGACTGTCTCGGTCTGTGGAAGAACCCCGACAAGATGGCTGTAGTCGATCTCAGCGGCGTGCTCAACCACATAGCATACCTTGAGTCCGGCTCCAACGCTGTAAGCTTCACCCTGCAGGTCAAAGACCGCTTCAACAAGCTGTGCGAGACTCCGCTGACTCTGAATCTGATTGTGGAGAAACTCGAACTCACACTCAGCAACGCTCTGGTCAGTGGCGATGAAATCACCATGGCAATGGCCTACAACGGCAGCGATGCTGAAAACAACGTCAAGTTCCAGTACAAGAACAGCCGCGGCACATGGACAGCTCTCACTGTCAACAGCATGCAGCCCACCGCCCGCGCCGGCGAAAGCTACTCTGTATCGCTTGCCGTGCCCAACAGCGATGAGTCGTTTACCATCAAGGCCGTATGCGGCAACAACGAAAGCAACGAAATCACTGCAAAATACCCTTTTGAACTGGCCTGTGACGACAAGGACGTTTTCGCCACCCGTGCGAAGCTGAGCGTTACAGGCGAGGACGACAGCCCGGAAAACCTGGCTGCGAAAGGCAAAATATACCTCAGCACCGACGGCGGCAAGACTTTCACTCCGGCCAGCCAGAGCGTGAGCGGCGGCAACTTCAGCCTCAGCGGACTGGAAGCCGGCACCGACTACAAGGCCCGTGTGCTTATCGACGGCATTTACTCGCCCTCGCTGAGCTTCACCACCGAACAGGCCCGGCAGATTCCCAACGGCAGTCTTGATGCCGATGTCTCCCCAAATGGCTCGGGTTCCAACTGGCAGAACGTGGTGTTCCAGGGCTGGGGGACCAACAATCCCATGACAACAAGTCAGGGAGGAAATTATGCGTATGTCAGGATTTCCGGCACCAAACAGACCGATGACGCCCACAGCGGCAAGGCGGTCCAGATACGCACCAACGGCTGGGGTAGCGGAAACACTGCTGTAGGCTCTGTAAAAGGCACCTGCAAGTACATCGATGCCGGACTGCTCCACCTCGGTGCATCCCGCACGACCCGTCCCTCGGGCTACAGCGACCGCGCCGGCTCACTTCTGACCGATGACCTTGACTGCGGCATAGCCTTTGACTCGCGTCCGGCTTCGGTAAACTTCTGGTTCAAGTACTCGCCCAAGAACAGCAACGACAAGGGGCTGGCCAAGGCTGTGGTCTACGATGCCGCCGGCAACATCATAGCCGAAGGAGCGATCGACCTTTCATCTCAGAACGAATACGTCCAGAAAACCATTGCCCTCACTTACGCGGCAGGAGCCGCCAAGGCAGCAAAGATTTATGTCTTGTTCCAGTCGACCAACGTGGCCGACGCTCTGACCCTTGACGCAAACTGGATTACTCCCCCCCCATTTGGAGGCAGCCTTGGTCGCGCTGAGTACTCCGGCTCGACCCTCTATATCGATGACGTAACCCTTAACTATTAAACCGACAATGAAAACCAAAATATTAAGCATACTGCTGGCCGTCGCCGCCATGCTCGGACTCGGTGCCTGCGACAACGGACTCGACCCGGCGCCCGAAGCGCAGGGTCAGCTCAAGCTCAGCACTCTGGCAGTAGAAGTCGATGAGACTGAGGATGTAATCAATGCCCGCTCAGGCGTTGACATCAGCGACTATATCGTAACAATCACAAACTCCAAGGGTGAAGTCCGCGGCCGTTACAGCTACTCGGAAATGCCCGAAATCATCACTCTGCCCGTGGGCGACTACACAGTCGAAGTGAAGTCGCATGAACTCCAGAAAGCCGAATGGGACAAGCCCTTCTACAGCGGCAGCAAGGAATTCAAGATTACCGACGGCGTTATCACCGAAATCGGCGAGGTAAAATGCAGCTTCAAGTCGCTCAAAGTGAGCGTGGCCTATACACAGGCACTGAAAGACGCCATGGGAGCCGACTGCCGCGTAACCGTGGTGGCCAACGACGAAGGCCGTCTGGAATATCTGCCCGAAGAGAGCCGCATCGGCTGCTTCGCCGTAATCGAAGGCAGCAACACTCTGGTGGCCTCGTTCAACGGCACTGTCAACGGTTCCGCAGCCTCTGTACTGAAAACATTCAACAGCGTGGCTCCCGGCCAGCACTACAAGCTCACCTTCGGCATCAAGGGCGGCGACACCACCATTCCCGACGAAACCGGACAGATTGAAATCGGCAATGGCGTGACCATCGACCTTACCGTAGTTGACGAGAACGTAAGCGGCAGCGTCGACGATGAAGAAGACATCATCACCAAGCCCACCCGCCCCGGCGAAGACCCCATCAAACCGGGCGACGGCGATGACCCCACTCCTCCGACTCCCCCCACTCCCGGCGAGGTGCAGACTGTAAGCATCAAGTCCGATGATGTGAAGTTTGTAGAAGACGATGACTATACAGGTCCCAACAGCTGCGATATTTCCAATTGTGTAATCAATATCGAGTCGACAGAAGGCCTCACCCACGTGAAAGTGGACATAACCACCACTAACGATGGTTTCCGCGAAGAAGTAGGTGCCATGCTGCCGTTCCACTTCGACCTCGCCGAACCCGGTGCCGACGCCGACTCCTTCACCACCCTCAACTTCCCCATCGGCAACGATGTAATAGGCCAGAACTCCATCCCCTTCGACATCTCCACATTCGTTCCTCTGCTGCCGAACTTCCCGGGAACCCACACCTTTACCCTGACCGTCAGCGACAGTAAGAACACATTAGTAAGAACCCTCACATTCGTAGCTCCAGAACAATGAACAAGACAATATACAAGATAGCAGCGGCGGCTCTGGTCCTGGGCGGACTCAGCGCCTGCAGCGAAGAGCAGCTCGCAGTCGAGGGTGAAGGCCATGTGAAGATTTCGGCCACGCTCAACAGCGATGTCACCGTAGTGTCGCGCGCTCAGTCGGAAGACGAACTCGCCGAAAGCTGCACCGTATGGCTCAGCAACGATAAAGGTGTGGTGCGCGAATACCACGGCCTGTCCGAAATACCCGCCGGAGGCATCGACCTCTACAGCGGACACTACAAGGCCGAGGCATGGGCCGGTACCAAAAGCGCGGCATCCTGGGAAGACCGCTGGTTTGAAGGCGTCGAGGAATTCGACGTGCGCAAGGGCGAGACCACCACAGTGGACCTCAGCTGCAAGATTCAGAACACCATCGTGTCGGTGGTATACGAGGAAAGCGCCGACGAGGTAATCAGCAACTATACCCTCACAGCCGCCACCACCGCCGGCGAACTCACCTTCGAAGGCAAAGACGAGCGCAAGGGCTACTTCATAATGCCCGAAGGCGAGACCACTCTCAAGTATACCCTCTCGGGCAAACTCAGCACCGGCGAGGACTATACCCGCAGCGCTACAATAGAAAACGTGAAGCCTTCCACCGAATAC
This sequence comes from uncultured Porphyromonadaceae bacterium, assembly GCA_947177365.1. Lineage (GTDB taxonomy): Bacteria > Bacteroidota > Bacteroidia > Bacteroidales > Muribaculaceae > CAG-873. Next base: position 14,917 of record CAMWUD010000032.1, read on the forward strand.
CGCCTCACCGTACGCCATACCGGCGAGAACGATGAACTCGGCGGCGCATACCTCACTATCGTGGTTGACGAAAGCGAGGTTGTAGTGGAAGACACCATCCTGATTACCGTGGCTCCCGACATCAAGGGCTATAACTTCGACATCGACCAGCCCCTGCGCGGCAAGTCGGGCGAGTTCGGCCGCAAGTCGGTCTACATCACCGGCGCCGCGGCTCTCAGCAGCGTGGTGCTTGAAGGCGATATCCTCCAGCAGAAGCTCGGTATCGACGGCAGCGACTTCGACCTGATGAACTATGAGGACGCCGTCCGCGACGCTGTCATCGCCGGCGGCATCACCAATGTGTACAGCTACGACAGCGACCAGGACATCTCCAATATGAAAATCAATTTCGAGGAGACTTTCACCAACAGCCTCCCCGACGGTGAATACGGCATCCGCATCACCGCCACCGATGCCCTGGGCAAAAGCAGTGTGAAGACTCTGACTCTCGTGGTCAGCGCCGACCCTGTGACCACCGCCGACATCAACCTGATGGATGTATATGCCACTACCGCCGTTCTCCGCGCCAATGTAAGCGGCGATGCCGAAGAGTTCGGCTTCAACTACCGCAAGGCAGGCGACAGCGAGTGGACTTACGTCAGCGGCAAGGCCGATGGCAATGCCTACACTGCCGCACTGAGCGGTCTGTCGCCCGAAACCGAATACGAATACGTGGCCGCCACTCCGGAGTTCGCATCCTCCAAGGTGGTGAAGTTCACTACCGAGGGTGCGCCTCAGCTGCCGAACTCAAGCTTCGAGGATTCGTATCTGGACGGCAAGGTACTGCGCTTCTATAAAGAGGGTGACGCCATGTTCTGGGACAGCGGCAACAAAGGTTCTTCTACCTTGAACGTCAACATCACCACCCTCTCGAGCGACTACCGTCACAGCGGCGAGACCTCGGTACGTCTCGGCTCTCAGAAGGTAGCCATCGCGTTTGCCGCCGGCAACCTCTTCGTGGGCGAGTTCCTCGGCACTGAAAGTCTTACCAAGGGTATTCTTGGCTGGGGTCGTCCGTTCAGCGCACGTCCGAAAGCTCTGAAAGCTTGGGTGAAGTATACTCCCGCTGTAATCAACGACTATAACGGCGGCGACCTGCAGAAAGGCTCCATGGACGAAGGCATCATCTATATGGCTCTGCTCGACAACAGCACCGAGACTTACGGCAACTATGGTCCCTGGCCTTGCATGATTGCTACCAAGCAGCCCAAGCTCTTCGACCCCAAAGGCAGCAATGTGATTGCCTATGGCGAGAAGATTTTCAGCGGAGCCACCGATGGCGACGGCCTTGTGGAGGTTACTATTCCGCTGGATTATATCCGCAACGACATCAAACCATCGAACATCGTCCTCACCGCATCGGCATCGCGCTGCGGCGACTACTACACCGGCGGCGCGTCGGTGATGTATATCGATGACATCGAGCTGGTTTATTGATTTTTAGGGTTAAAAATTGATTCGGAGCAGGCGCTTCCCGTTGGTCGGGCGGCGCCTGCTGTTTTTATCTTATGCATGCAGAAAGGCGCGTTCCGGATGCGGGACACGCCTTTCTGTCTATGTATGTTTTATGTCAGTTATGTAATCTCAATAATAAATCTCACTGATCTGAACTTCCTCCGCTTTTGTGTCAGCGGGTTCGCCTGCGGAAACATCCCACACAGCGATATAGGGGTGACGGGTCTCTGATGCGCCGTAGTCAGCGATGATGTGTCCGAAGGGAAAGTATGAAGTCATATCGTTACAGTTTTAGATTGATAATTCGTTTGTCTGAATATAAAACAGCATGGACTACGAATAGTTCTGCAATATACAGTTAAGAAGCGTTAATGCTTAACCACCTTTTGTTCTATAGTCTAAAAACTATGCCAAGCCTAAGAGCCGGTTCGACAATAAATGTTAACGCCAGAGTTGCATATTTTTTCGCAGATTGTGCGCTGCCGAATCAGGAGTGTACTTGATGTACACGACTGATTCAAAGCGTGCAAGATGCAAAAAAGATGCAATCGAAAGGTAACTTTCCTCCCTTGACTATGCATTTATCTTAGAACGGATATTTTAATTTGATTAATTTAAGTTTCGCAAGTACTGATTTCCAGAGATAGAAACATAAAAAAACGACA
>CAMWUD010000033.1 GCA_947177365.1 uncultured Porphyromonadaceae bacterium
GACGAAAACACCGAATTCGACAACCTCCAGACACGCATCCACCAGGTGGAATATCTGGCCGCGCGACTCGATGAATTCGGCATCCCCTACCAGCGCCCCGCCGGTGGCCACGCCATCTTTGTCGATGCCCGCAAGGTGCTCACCGCCGTGCCTCAGGAAGAATTCCCCGCACAGACACTCACCATCGAACTGTATCGCGAGGCCGGCATCCGCGGATGTGAAATCGGTTACATTCTTGCCGACCGCGACCCTGTGACACGCGAAAACCGTTTCGGCGGTCTCGACCTGCTCCGTCTGGCCATTCCGCGCCGCGTCTACACCGACAACCATATGGACGTAATCGCCGTAGCGCTCAAAAACGTCTACGACCGTCGCGAATCAATCACCCGCGGAGTACGCATCGTATGGGAAGCCGAGCTGATGCGCCACTTCACCGTACAGCTTGAACCTCTGGGCTAACAGCCGGTTCGACAAAATTTACAAAACGGAAGTTTTTTGCAAAAACTTCCGTTTTTTTTATTACCTTTGCAGTCGAAATCAATTTCGTAATCATTTCCAATAAAAACATTTCTTTGATGAAGAAACAGCTAAGTATTTCACTGGCGCTGCTACTCCCCGCACTTTGTGGCGGTTCGTACGCAAGCGCCAATGCATTCACACAAAAAACACAGCAGAACTATTTCCGCTATGCGCCCAAGACCAAGGCACCGGATGCGATTTTCGCCTCCCAGGCCGCCAAAGCGGCGAGAGTGGCTGCCTCTCCGGCTCACACATTCAGCGAAGCCGACAACATCAGCTGGCTCGAAGGCCCCGACGGCTCGACATGGTTCTGCACTGTCAATTTCATTTCCGAAGAAGTGCCTGTAGAAGGCGGCTATGGCCAGACCATGACCGTACTGAAAGGCTGGGAATACACAGTCTATGATTCTCAGTTCAAGCTCATCGGCACAGTCAAAGACATGATAGACCTGGCAGAAGGAGAGTCCAGAGTGGCGGCAGTTGAGATTTCATCAGTCGTGACAAAAAAATTCTTCAACTCCAACGACAAATACGAGATAATCGTTTGCACGGCATGCAATGCCTCGAACTACACAGTCAACTATCACTCATACGCTTACTCCATAGGCGGAGAAAAAGATGAGGAAGGATTCGACGTGCCTCTGTCGGAATTCGACGGATACCTCGCAGCCGCCTTCAACAACGCCAAGGACAAATGGAGCGAGGATTTCTACATCGGCTTCCTGACCGAGACTTCCGACCCCACCCTGGACGAACGTCTGGAATATCTCCACTCTATAAAAAGCGTGGTAAGCTTCTATAAAAAAGCCGGCTGGAATCCGGAACCATCTCCGTTCGGGCAGCTCGAAGTGCAGATGGCAAGCCTGCCCGGCGACCAGGAAAGCACTCCCTTTGCCGTCGAATATCAGAACGATGGAAAATGGGGTCTGGCACTGAGCCACTATGAAAAGCCGTTCTTCATCGACCCGGCTCCGGTGGACATGGACCAGATTCTCGAAATGACTCCCGACAACAATCTTGTCATCGAACTCTACACCCCCGGCATCAGCGGTTTCGAACTCCAGCAGACCACTAAAATCCCTGTAGTCCACGACCAGTCGAAACACGTGGCCACATTCTACGGCATCGGTTCTTTCCGCTATGACGGCGACATCAACTTCGGCGACATCGACCTGCAGAACCCCGACAAGGCGGCATTCCTTGTCACCCGCCAGACTCTCGCCGGATTCAACGACGACTACGAATACTGCATCCAGCAATACGACTCCGAGGGCAAGATGCTCAAAACCATCGCCGAAGACATGGAAGGCTTCATAATGCTCAGCGATATCAAAGGTTTCGAACCCCAGTGTATGTTTATCCGCATCGACCCCGCAGGCGGCGACTACATCTTCGACATGACCGACCTCTACTCCGGCAACACAGTGGCACGTCTGGCACACTACACCGAAGGCGCACCCCTGACCGCCAATGTCGACCGCGTACGCACAGGCGACAGCTACCAGTGGGTATTCACCACAGGCGACAACCGCTCCGATGCCGAAAAGAACACCATCGAGAATGTGGTATGGGTAGACACCGAAGGCCATATCACCAAAATCGACGAACTCAATATCGGAAAGCGCGTGGCATACGCACAGATCTACATCAGCAACAGCGCACTCGACCCATACCTCTTCGACACCGACGCCGCTCAGGAATACATGTGTCTGGTAAAGAGATTCATCGATTCAGGCTCGGCTACTAACGAAGAACTGCTCATACTGTCGAACGAAGGCAAGACCCTGATGACCGTCGAGCCGGACGATGTCCGCGGAGCCTTGCGTCAGATTTCAATCGTAAACGGCAATCAGCTCGCAATCTCGTTCTATAACCAGCAGAGCGGCGAGTACACCCAGGAAATCCACAGCCTGCCTCTGAACCGCTTTGCCGGTGGCGACGGAACTGTCGACAACCCATATCGCATTGTCACCCCAGGCGACTTCCGTCTGGTATCCGAGGAACCATCGGCACACTACGTCCTGGACGCAGACCTTGACATGCAGGGCTACGGACTCGAGAACGCCGACATCAACTTCACCGGTTCGTTCGACGGCCAGGGCAAATTCATCAGAAATCTGTCGCTGGATTCGGAAGGTGTGCGCATAGCCCTCTTCGGCAATCTCGGACAGTCAGCATCGGTGAAGAACCTCAACTTCATCAACACTTCGATACATTTTGGCAAAGACACCGACCAGGTCGGACTCATAGCCGCCTCCGCAACCGGAGCCACAATCGACAACGTCCACGCTTACGGACTCGAAATCTCAGGTCCCGAGGGCGCATATCCGCTTATCGGAGGTATCGCAGCCAAAACCACCAACTATTCGACAATCACAAACTCATCGGTGGCAAACGCATCGATTGTATCTCCCGAAAGCCAGATCGGCGGTATTGTCGGCTCCATGCTCACCGCATCACAGGTACGCGCCTGCGCCTTCACCGGAGCAATCACCGGCAATGACAACGTAGGCGGCATCACCGGCGAACTCTACGCGGCAGAATCAAACATTCTCGACTGCCATGTCGACGCCGACCTGACTGCCAACAACACTGTGGGCGGCATCGCTGGAGCCTCGAACCGTGGCAAAATCGCAAACTGCCACGTAGAAGGTTCCATCACCGCCCTCGCTCCTAACCGCTGGAACAACTACGGCCCCTGCGCCGGTGGCGTGGTAGGTCAGCTCGCAATGGAGATTGCATCGGCCAACGGCATTGCAGCAATGGCCGACGACAGCGACGACAGCGATGACAGCGATGACAACACAACGTCATATTGCGTTTACGGCAACTTCGTGAACCTGTCGGCGCTCAAAGGTTTTGAATGCCCTGAAACCGAGGAGTGGCCCGGCCAGTACGACACCATGCACCGTATCGCAGGCCGCACCGCCCTTAACATCAACCCGGAGGATACCAGCTACACCCTTGCAGAGAACGGCATCAGCGACAACTTCGCACACAGCGGTCTTGAAGCCGTAAGTGATTCGGAGACATACGCGGCCATGGAAGGCGAATCGGCCGATGACGATGACCTGACTGCCGAATTCTTTGCGGAACGCGGCTTCAAATATGGTTCGGATACAGAAAATCCCTGGCAGTCACAGCCGGAGTGGCGTCCGACTCTCCACCACGAACTGTCTGCCATGGCTCTGACCGACAACATTGAGACCAAAGTAGACCGCACCTTCACGGCATCGGCTCTGTTCGTAAGCCGTGTGCCCATGACCGAGGAAGATGTGCTTGGAAGTCTCATCTGCGAATTTGATGAAAGCCTCCTCGAAATGACAGGCAACTACAGCTTTGCCTCCAACATACTCGAAATCGAATTCCTGGCTCTTGCCGAAGGCAACTGCAACGTCACTATCGGCACTGCCGGTGCGAGCGCCGACGTGAATGTCACCATCCTGTCGACAAGCAGTGTCGGCGACATTGCGGCTCCGGCCTCAGGCATAAACATCGCTTACGACGGCTCGGCTGTAATGGCTGAAGGCTGCACTCTGGAAATCTACTCAATAAGCGGCCAGCTCATGGCCGGCGGAACAAACCGCCTCTCCACTGCAGCGCTTGAGCAGGGTGTGTACGTGGTACGCGCCTGCGACAGCGACGGCAACAGCGCCACCGCCAAGCTTGTCGTGAAGTAAGCTTCGGTTTAAAAATTTCCCTAATAATAAATGCTCCGGCCACAACCGGAGCATTTATTGTTTAATATATAGTGAATATAAAAAAAAATCGCTAACTTTGCGAATTATGGACAGCACCCGAAATATTGACCTTCAGGCCGAAGAAAAAATGATTGAGGACGCCTTTCAGGATGTACTCAACGGCTATCTGCGCTCGAACCACCGAAAGAAAGTGGAGATAATCGAGCGAGCGTTTCAGTTTGCCAAAGAAGCACACAAAGGCGTGCGCCGGCGTTCCGGCGAGCCGTATATCCTTCATCCGATAGCAGTGGCGAAAATCGCCTCGCAGGAAATCGGGCTCGGCTCGACCTCAATCTGTGCGGCTCTGCTTCACGATGTGGTCGAAGACACCGACTACACCGTGGAGGACATCGAAAGGCATTTCGGAGCCAAAATCGCCCAGCTGGTGGAAGGTCTGACCAAGATTTCCGGCGGCATATTCGGAGACCGCGCGTCGGCCCAGGCCGAAAACTTCCGCAAGCTCCTGCTGACCATGAGCGAGGACATTCGTGTGGTGCTCATCAAAATGGCCGACCGCCTGCACAATATGCGCACTCTCGGCTCAATGGCGCCGAACAAGCAATACAAAATCGCCGGAGAGACTCTCTACATCTACGCCCCGCTGGCCCACCGCCTCGGACTATTTGAAATTAAGACCGAACTCGAAGACCTCAGCTTCAAATACGAGCACCCCGCCGCATACAAACGCATATCAGAACAGATAAGCCAGAGCCAGGCCCGGCGCTCCGAAGTCTACTCCGACTTCTCGCTGCCCATAAAAGAAAAGCTCAACGAACTCGGACTGAAATACGAGGCAAAGGCACGGCTCAAATCGGTCTACTCAATCTGGAAAAAGATGGAGACCAAGCATGTGCCCTTTGAAGAGGTGTACGACCTCTATGCCATGCGTATAGTCTTCGACTGCGATGACCCGGCCAAGGAAAAAGCCATCTGCTGGAGCATATATTCCGCCATCACAGACCTTTACCGCCTGCACCCCGACCGTACCCGCGACTGGATTTCATCGCCGAAAGCAAACGGTTACCAGGCCCTGCATCTCACCGTGATGGGTCCCGACGGCAACTGGATTGAAGTGCAGATCCGGTCGCGGCGCATGGATGAGATTGCCGAAAAAGGATTTGCAGCCCACTGGAAATACAAAATCGGCGAAAGCGACGAAGAGTCGGAACTCAATGCCTGGCTGCGCACCATCAAAGACATACTCGACAACCCCGAACCGAGTGCCATCGACTTTCTTGACACTCTGAAACTCAATCTATTCGCCTCCGAAATAGTGATATTCACTCCCAAAGGCGAACTGATTACACTGCCGTCCGGAGCCACAGTGCTCGATGTGGCCTTTGAGCTGCACAGCGAGCTGGGGCTGCACTGCATAGCCGGCAAAGTGAACCATAAGCTTGTGCCGCTGAGCCATAAACTCAGCAGCGGCGACCAGGTGGAAGTGCTCGACTCCAAATCTCAGGTACCGCAGCCGGAGTGGGAAAACTTCATCGTCACGGCAAAGGCCAAAACCCGACTCAGAGCCGGTCTGCGCAAAATGCGCCAGCCCCTGATCAACAAAGGCAAGGAAATACTCGCTTCCTGGCTCGAAGAAAACAGCCTGCCGGACACCAACGCGGTAATAACCAAACTCCAGGGAACATTCCATGTGGCCAACCGCGATGAACTCTGCTACCAGCTCGGAGCCGAAGAGATTGTCCTTGGCGACTTCCTCACCGGCACTCTGCGCAAAGCGGTAGCAGCCGAAAACGAACACCGCAGCAGTAGCCTGCTCTCGCGCATACTCAGTCTGGGGCGCTTCGGCACAGGCAAAGCCACACGCAGCGCAGCCGAGGCCGAAAAAGACAGCAAGCAGGGCATAAACACCAAAGAAGTGTATGTGCTACGCTCCGACTCCGGCACCGGCAAGCCCAACTACCGCATCGACAGCTGCTGCAACCCTCTGCCCGGCGACGATGTGATGGGATACATCGATGACGAAGGACAGGTGACCGTACACGCACTGACTTGTCCTAAAGCCCAGGTGCTCAAGGCCGGATACGGCTCACGCATAGTGGCCACCCGATGGGAGACCCTTGGTGAACGCTTCCCCGCCCGGGTGCATATCGAAGGAGTCGACCGCTTCGGCATTCTGCAGGAACTGATTTCCCTGATATCGAGCCATATGGGCATAGATATACGCAAGCTCTCCATCGAAGCACGCAATGAAGTGTTCGAATGCGAACTGTGGGTCCGCGTGGCCGACGCGGCCATAGTCGCAAATCTCGTCGACAAAATTTCAGCAGTCAAAGGCGTGACAAACGCCGCACGTATCAAATAATCCGAAATGCACCTGTCAAAACTCCTTACCGGTATTCTGATGACTCTGGCCGCAGCCATTGTCACAGTGTATTTCTACCCTCATACCGAGGCCGACAGCCTGAACTACGAACAGGGCCGTCCATGGAACTATGCCAAACTCATAGCCCCGTTCGACATAGAGATTTACCCCGACTCCCTGACTTCTAAAAGGCTGCGCGACTCGCTCGACGCACACTACGAGCCGCTGTTCAGTTTCAACGAATCCACTGTCGATTCTATAATTGCCGCTCTTCCGCCCGGACCTGAAAGCACCCGCAACCTCATTTCCGCCAAACTCAGGGCCTTCTACCGCCGTGGAGTGGTCGACAACAATATCCGGCATGACATAACATCCGGAAAACTGCCGGCCATCAGGGTGCCGGACGACAAGGAGCATAACGTACTGAACACCATGAGTACCGAAGCCCTGCTGTCGCCTCTGGAAATCTACCGCGACCTCGATGCCACCATCGGCGACAGTATCGGACGCCGCTACCTTTCGTCGGCCCGACTCGAGTCGGTGCTCGTGCCGAACGTCACACTCAACACCGAAGAAAACAAAAAGGTCTACAATTCATTCCTGGCTCAGCTCGAAGGCGCCCGCGGTGTGATACAGCAGGGCCAGACCATCATTGACAAAGGCATGATTATCACGCCGCAGGACTATGTCAACCTTCAGACCTACGAACACAAACTCGCCACATTCCACACCAAACAGACCCGCCACGAGTTTATGGTCTGGATCGGGCAATTTCTCTATGTGGCCATACTCTTCGTCTGTCTGCTGATCTACGTCTGGAACTACTGTCCGTCCATGATGCAGACACGGCGCAGCATCCTGTTCATGCTGCTTTCGATAGTGGTGCCGTTCCTGCTCTGTGTCGGACTCGACAAGTGCATCACCGGTGGCATCTACCTTGTGCCGGTAGCCATCGTGCCGATACTGGTACTCGTGTTCTTCGACACCCGTACAGCCATCTATCTGTCGCTGGTACTTACACTTATAGCCGCCGGCATCACCTCATATCCGCTTGAATTCATATTCCTGCAGTTCTGCGCCACCATAGGCGCGGTGACATCGCTTAGAGAACTCCGCAATCGGGCACAGCTTCTGCGCACCTCACTTGTCGTGGCGGTATGCTACATTGCATCCTATACAGCGCTCGAACTGCTGATGAACGGCAGTTTCAGCGGTTTCTCCTGGCGCACGGTCGGCTTCCTGTCGATAAGCGCCGCACTCACATCGGTCACTTATGTGATGATGTTCCTGGTCGAACGCGTATTCGGCTTCGTATCGGTGGTGACTCTGGTCGAGCTCGCCGACATCAACAATCCTCTGCTGAAAAAACTCAGCGACGACTGTCCGGGCACGTTCAACCACTCCATGGCCGTGAGCAATCTCGCCTCCGACGCCGCCCAATATATCGGTGCCAATGTCCAGCTGGTACGTGCGGGCGCGCTCTACCACGACATCGGAAAAATGCGCAATCCCGCTTTCTTCACCGAAAACCAGCATGGCGTCAACCCCCACGACACTCTCAGCCCGGAGCAGAGCGCGAAAATAATCATCGCCCATGTGACCGACGGCCTGAAGATGGCCGCGCGGAGCGGTCTGCCCTCGGTGATAATGGATTTCATAAGCCAGCACCATGGCCAAGGCCTGGCAAAATATTTCTACTATACCGAATGCAACCGGAATCCCGACAGCACTGTCGACCCGGCGCCATACACATATCCCGGACCGGACCCGCAGTCGAAAGAGACCTCCGTACTCATGATGGCCGACGCGGTCGAAGCTGCCAGCCGTTCGCTCAAGGAGCATACACCGGAAGCAATAAAGGAGCTGGTCAACAAAATAATCGACGGCCAGATTGCCGACGGCCGCCACAACCAGTCGACCCTCGAGTTCAAAGACGTCCAGCCCATCAAGCAGGCTTTCATCAAACGGCTCGCCACAATCTACCACAGCCGCATATCCTACCCTGCGGCTCCGGCACGCCAGCCGGCGGAAAACAGCGAATCCGCTGGCGCCGACAGCAACGCGGACACACAATAAAGAGGGGCTGCAGACCGTTATCATCTCTGATGAAACTACGCCTTGTCCGATACATACTGCCCATGTGCTGCGCCCTTTTGTGCGCGGCAGCACTCAGTTCATGTCTCGGCAAAAAAAACACCGCCGCAAGGCGCAACTACACAGCCTTCATTACCCGCTACAACATCTACTTCAACGGCGACGAGCACTACAAGCAGACACTCAAGGAAATGGAGGACAAATACGAGGATGATTTTTCGCGGCTGGTGCTTATGAATCCGGTCGAGGCCAAAAACGACCCGACCGCCCCGCAGCCTTCCGGCAACTTCGACCGCTCGATTGAAAAGGCTCAGAAGGCCATACAGATACGCAGCATCAAACAGAAACCGCAGAAAAAGTCAGGCAAAAGCAGCGACCCTGAATACAAGGCCTGGATGAAACGCGATGAATACAACCCCTTCATCCACAACGCCTGGATGATGATGGGCCGCTCGCAATACTACAACGGCGACTTCCTCGGCGCGGCATCCACCTTCTTTTACGTGGCCCGCCACTTCAGCTGGCTGCCGCAGACCGTCACCGAAGCCCGGCTATGGCAAGCCCAGAGCTACATATCGATGGACTGGCTCTTCGAGGCCGAAATGATTCTGACCAGAATCAAAGAGTCGGAGCTGACCGGAAAGACCCTGCTCAACATGTACAATTCGGCATGGGCCGACTACTATATCAAACTTGAAGAATACGCCAAGGCCATTCCGTATCTGCTGCAGGCCGTAAAATTCGCCGGTGGCGCCCGTAAAATCCGCCTCAATTTCCTCCTCGGCCAGCTATATGCCCGCACCGGACAGAACGAACTCGCCTACAGCTATTTCAAGAAAGCAGGCGGCGCCGCATCGGCTCCTTACCGCACCAAATTCAACGCCCGAATCAAACAGAGCGAAGTATTCTCCGGACAGGATATAAGCTCCGAAGTGAACGCCCTCAGGCGCATGACACGCTACGACCGCAACGCCGAATACCTCGACCAGATATACTATGCCATCGGCAACCTCTATCTGTCGCGCCGCGACACCACTCAAGCCATCGCCAACTACGAGCTGGCCGTAGAGAAATCGAAACGCAACGGCATCGACAAAGCCATTTGCCAGCTCACTCTCGGCGGCCTCTATTTCGACCTGCGCAAATATGAGCTGGCACAGCCTTGCTATGCCGAGGCCGTGCCGCTGCTGCCTCAGTCATATCCCGACATCAAAAAACTGAAACTGCGTTCGGATGTCCTCGATGAACTCGCGGTCTACTCCCAGAACGTCACCCTGCAGGACTCGCTGCTGAAACTCAGCAACATGCCGGAAGAAGAACAGCTCAAGGTAGTCAACCGCATCATCGAAGAACTGAAAAAGAAAGAAAAAGAAGAGGCCGAGGCTGCAGCAAGAGAGGAATACCTCGCCAACCGCGATGCGAACAACCAGCTCATTGACAACAACGCGCCGAACCAGTTCAACATCAATTCCGACAATTCATGGTACTTCTACAACCAGTCGGCCAAAAACGCGGGAAAAAGCGAATTCCAGCGTCGCTGGGGCGCGCGTAAGCTGGAAGATGACTGGCGACGCCGCAACAAGTCCACCTTCAACAATGCTGACTGGGACGAAGCATCGGGCGATGACGACAGCGAAGATGAAAGCGGCGATGAAAGCGGCAATGAAAACGCCGCCGATGAAAAATCGGAAGAAGAGTCTAAGCGGGAGTCTGACCCGCACTACCCGGAATATTACCTCAATCAGATTCCGAAAACCGATGCCGAGCGGCAGACATGCCACGAGATTATTCAGGAAGGACTGTACAATATGGGCGTGATACTGAAAGACAAGCTTGAAGACTACCCGGCCGCACGGGCTGAGTTCGACCGTCTGCTCCGCGACTATCCCGACAATGTATACCGCCTCGACACCTATTACAATCTGTATCTCATGGCAATGCGCCAAGGCGACAGCTCCGAAGCCGAACGCTGGCGCCTGAAGATAATCGAAGATTTCCCCGACTCTCCATACGGCACTGCCATGCGCGACCCGCAGTACATCGAACACCTCAAGGCTATGGACGCTGAGCAGGAACGCCTCTACGACGAAGCGCTCGACGACTACTTCAACAACCGCAACCAGGCCGTACACAAAGCCTACGAGCATATGGAGAAGACTTATCCGCTGAGCAAGCTCATGCCGAAGTTCATGTTTATCAATGCGCTGGCATACGTGACCGAACGCAAGCCGGAGGAATTCAACGCCACCATCAAAGCCATGCTCGACCGCTATCCCGACACTGACCTGGCTCCTCTCGGCTCGGCATGGCTCAAAGGAATGGCCCAGGGACGACAGCTGCAGTCGGCCTCAGAAAATCTCCGTGGTCTCATCTGGGACACCCGGCTGGGCAGCGACTCCACAGCTGTCGACGGAGGCGGTCCGCTGGAATTCGACCTCAGCCCCGACAAGAGCCAGCTGCTGGTGATGCTCTTCCCCACCGACATGGTTCCGGCTAACCAGCTGCTGTATGAAATAGCGCGCTTCAACTTCCGCAGCTTCGCGGTGAAAGACTTCGACATCGAACTGATGAACTTCGGGCGTCTTGGAATGGTTGTAATCAGAGGATTCGACAATCTGGACCAGCTCAACTACTACCGTCGTCTGATGGGCGAGTCGCCGGAGTTCCGGCTTATGCCCGGAGTAAGGCCGGTAGTGATCAGCGATGAAAATTTCAGCAAGCTGCTTCAAGGCGGCCACTCGTTCGAGGAGTATTTCCGTTACCTCGATGAGCAGAACTATATCGACGCTCAGGCAAAACTGCTGCCAGCCACAGAAATAGAGACTCTGCCCGAGCGGGAAGAAAGTGAGCAGAGTGATGAGAGTAATCAGAGCTCTCAGAGTTCTCAGAATTCTCAGAGTGCTCAGAGTTCTCAGAATTCTCAGAGTGCTCAGAGTCTTCAGAATTCTCCGAGTTCTCAGAATTCTCAGAGTCCTCAGAGTTCTCCGAGTACTCCGAGTACTCCAAAAACTCCCACCTACGCTCCCGGAACAGAAGGCGATGAAGACAGCGACGAACTATTATTTTAGAAACTATGAGCGAAAACCATCATATACTCTGGGCTGACGACGAAATAGACCTGCTCAAGCCCCACCTGATGTTTCTGCGAAACCGCGGTTATCAGGTGACCACAACCAACAACGGTCGCGACGCACTTGATCTGGTAGAGTCGCAGCCTTTCGACCTTATCGTACTCGACGAGAACATGCCGGGTCTGACCGGACTGGAGACCCTGTCGCTTATAAAACAGAAATTCCCGCTCCTGCCGGTGATAATGATTACCAAGAGCGAGGAAGAGAACATCATGGACCAGGCCGTCGGAAACAAGATTGCCGACTATCTCATCAAACCGGTGAACCCCAACCAGATACTGATAGCCATAAAGAAAATCCTGCACTCCGACCGACTCGTCTCCGAACAGACCACACGCGACTACCGCGAGGAATTCAACACGCTGTCGCAGAGCATAAACTCGGCCGACTCCATCGAACAGTGGTATGAGCTGTACAGCCGTCTGGTACACCGCGAGCTGGAACTTGCGGCCACCGAAACCAACATGGACCAGCTGCTTGAAATGCAGAAAAACGAGGCCAACAGCGAATTCGGCAAATGGGTGCGGCGCAACTACGAGAGCTGGGTGCGCGGCAGCGATGACCGCCCGCTGATGTCTCCCCAGGTTTTCCCCCGGAAAGTGTTTCCACATCTCGACAATGGAGAGAAACTCTTCTTCATACTTATCGACAATTTCCGTCTGGACCAGTGGCGCAGCTTGCAGCCGCTTCTGAGCGACATATTCAATATCGAGGAGGAACTCTACACGGCCATACTGCCGACCGCTACTCAGTACGCCCGCAATGCCATTTTCTCAGGTCTTATGCCGCTCGACATAGAAAAGCTCTTCCCCGACCTTTGGGTGGACGAGGAATCGGAAGAAGGCAAAAACCTCAACGAATCGCCTCTGATTGAGACTCTCTTCGAGCGCTATCGCCGGCGCTGCCGCTTCTCCTATAATAAAATCAACGACAGTCAGGGTGCCGAACGCCTCCTGCGCGAATTCGGCAAACTTGAAGGCAACGACCTGAATGTGCTGGTAATCAACTTTATCGACATGCTGTCGCATGCACGTACCGAATCGAAGATGATTCGTGAACTCGCCTCTACAAACGCCGCATACCGCTCCCTGACCGAATCCTGGTTCCGCCACGGCCCGCTGCTCGACCTCTTCCGGCGCATAGCCGAAAAAGGATTCAAAATCATCCTCACCACCGACCATGGCACCATCAGGGTCGAGAATCCCATAAAAGTGGTGGGCGACAAGAACACCAATACAAATCTCCGCTATAAACTCGGCAAGAATCTGAGCTATAACCAGCGCCAGGTATACGAAATCAAACGTCCGGAACTCTTCGGACTGCCCTCGCCCAATGTGTCGACCGCATATATATTCGCCACTAACCGCGACTTTTTCGCATACCCCAACAACTACAACTATTACGTTCAATACTACACCGGCACATTCCAGCACGGAGGCATATCCATGGAAGAAATGCTGGTGCCACTTATCACTCTGTCCAGAAAACAATGAAAAAGACTATCCGCATCGAAAATACCGACGCACTACGCGCTGCCGCCGAGGAGTTTGTCGGACTGATGGACGACTACACCGTATTCGCTTTCAACGGCGACATGGGCGCCGGCAAGACCACCTTCATCCGCGCTTTGTCGGAAGCGCTCGGAGTGGATGGCGATGAAGCCAACTCGCCTTCATTCTCCCTGATCAACGAATACCGGTCGGAGACCACAGCCGAACTCATCTATCACTTCGACCTTTACCGTCTCGAAAGTCTTGACGAAGCTCTCGAAATCGGTATCGAAGACTATCTCGACTCGGGCGCAATATGCCTTATTGAATGGCCTGAACGCGTGGCCGACATATTGCCCGACGACACTGTGGTGGTGAAAATATCGGAAGAGGCGGACGGCTCGCGTCTGCTCGACATCAATCTTCCCGAATGATGTCAGCTACGGTCGAATGGGTGCCGGAGACTGCCAGCACGAACGCCCTGATTCTGCCGGATTCACCCCACGGCTATTGCGTGGCCGCCGTAAGACAGACGGCAGGACGTGGACAACGCGGCAACAGCTGGGAGGCCGAACCCGGCAAAAACCTCACATTCTCGATCTGTCTGCGGCCAGACATGCTGCCGGCTGCAAGACAGTTCGAGATTTCCATGTCGGTGGCCGTGACTGTGTGCGACTTCCTGCGCAAGCTGGTCGACACTCCGCAGTGGCTATGCATAAAATGGCCTAACGACATATATTTCAGCGACCGCAAACTCGGCGGCATTCTTATTGAAAACTCCATAAGCGGCGGACTTATCGAACGCTCTGTGGCCGGAATCGGCATAAATGTCAACCAGACTCGCTTTCTCAGCGATGCCCCCAACCCGCTGTCGCTCATACATGTCACCGGACTGGAGATGGCTCTTGAGCCTCTGATGCAGAACCTCGCCGACCGGCTCGCCGAATGCTGTCCATGCTCCGTCGACCGCTACATGCAGTATCTATGGCGCCGCGAGGGTTTTCATCCGTTCCGCGATACCGCCAGCGGACAGATTTTTTCTGCCTCAGTAAGAACAGTGATGCCCGACGGACGTCTGATTCTTGACGATGCCGACGGGCATGAACGCAGCTATTACTTCAAGGAAGTCGAGTGGCTGCTCTGACTCCTCAAAGCTGCAGTCCTACATTATCGATGCAGAATTCCGTGCCGACAGTGCCGGTGTAAGGCGCGCTGCTGCCGCTGCTGAACAGCACTATCATATGTGTCGGAACGGCATCGGGAGCATCCCAGCCTACTTCCTGCACAGGCACCATATGGCCTTTGCTGTTTTTTGCATAGTAGCTTCTGCTCTCAGGCATTATCGGATAGACCGACGCCGCATTGCCATAGTGTATGTCCACCTTGTGGCCGTTGACCCATGAGGCGGTTGATTTGCCCAGCAATTCGTGTCCTGTACCTACTCGACGGGCATATAGGTTGCCGTCTTCGTCCTCCCAGCGCCGCTGAAGCAGAATCAGCGCCTCGGCCTTGTCGGCTCCCGGCAGTTCCTTCTTGCTTCCAAAGCCGGAGGAATAGAGGCGGCTGTCGCCCGGTATGTTCAGCTTATAGTCGAACACAAGTGCTGTCGGACGCTCTGTGTAAGGCACTCCCATCTCCATCTTGCTGTAAGGATTCTTGGTACTTTTTATCGGCTCGACCATCTTTCCGAGAAACACAGTTCCGGCCACAACCACATCCATATTGATCAGGCCGGCCGCCTTGCAATTCTCGATTTCGGTGCACAGGCGCGCGCATTTGCCGTGTCCGGGCCGCTCTTCGGGGTATACGGCATTGCTTCCCTTGGTGACTCCCATCACCTTAGCCATGACATTCGAGGTGGCCCACGGCGACGCCGCGCTGCCGTTGTAGGGCACAGAGCCAAGGGTTGCCGTCGGCCCGATGGCATAGACCTTCTTGGTCTTTCCGCCAAGGACCTTCGACTCCTCGATATTGCGCGTAATCCATGAGTCGAAATCGCCGTATTTGATTTTCTCAGTCTTCTGGGCAAACGCACCGGAAGCCGAGATGAGCATCGTTGCTAAAATTGCTGATAACGTGAGAATTTTCATAAGATTTGCTTTAAAGGGTTTACTTTAAAACAAATCAGCGCGCGGCATGGGTTCACTCCGAAGCCCTGACGTTAACATTTATTGTCGAACCGGCTATTATTGGTAACTATTCAACTATGTTAAATCGCTGGCAAACATCGTCTTGTAGGGACGCACCCCGGTGCGTCCGCCCTTCGGTTGTCCCAAATCTTGTTGCTGCGGACGCACCGGGGTGCGTCCCTCCATTGATAATGAACAGCTTACGGAAATCAGGGTAGGTGTGAATAGTTACTATTATTGTATATCCGATGACTGTCAGACCAATGAAAGCAGCAGTACAGTGGCAAACATCCATACCGCCGTCATGCCAAGCAACGGATTGAGCTTCCTGCCCCTTGCACGCCACACTCTGGCCGACAACAGCAGATGTCCGGCAAGATACACCAGCGGCCACCACGGACGCCAGCTCCAAAGCAACGCCGTCGCCACAAGGCCGTCGGCAAGATACAGCGCTGAGGCAAATCGCTCGCCGAACATCACCGCAAGTGTGTGCTTGCCCACCGCGGCATCGTCGCTGCGGTCGCGCAGATTGTTCACCACAAGCACATTGGCACCCATGAGTCCTACCGCCACCGACAGCATCATCACCTCTGCGCCGGGTATCATGCCGCTCACAAGCCAGTAGGTGAAGTTCACCGGAATCAGACCGAAGAAAAACAGCACCGCCACCTCGCCCATGCCATGATGCGACAAGGGCCACGGCCCGGCACTGTAGGCAAGCACACCCGCAGCTATCAGCACACCCACAGCCACAAGCCACCATCCGCCCCACATAATCAGCGAGCAGCCCACTACACAGGCCATGCCGAGAGTAAGAAGCGTAGCGGCAAGCATTGCCCGGGGAGATATGTCGCCCTCAGTCACTCCGCGCCGGGGGCCGTCGCGCCCCGCACGGTCAAGGCCGCCCTTGAAATCGTAATACTCATTTGCGAAATTAGAAGCAATCTGAGACAGCAGGGCGAAAACAAAACAGAGCACGGCAGGCCACAGACGCGGCGCTGGAGTCTGCCACCCTGCCGCAGTGCCGGCAAGAACGCCGGCAAGCGACACCGGCAATGTACGAAGCCTCATGGCTTCAATCCATATTCTCAACATATCGGACGGATATTTCTGCTGCATGCGCCTCACCCGCCCGGAGGCAGCGAAGCTTCAGCGTTGATAAAAAAAATTCGGACTTCCTCAGCGGAAGCCCGATATGGGATGATAATGATTGGGAGTGGGTGTTGAGGGATTCGAACCCCCGACCCTCTGCTTGTAAGGCAGATGCTCTGAACCAGCTGAGCTAAAC
>CAMWUD010000034.1 GCA_947177365.1 uncultured Porphyromonadaceae bacterium
AAACAAAGCGCTTCAATAAGCAAAGGGGCCGGACGAGTGTCCGGCCCCTTTGCTTATTGAAGCGCTTTGTTTTACTCCTTTTTCGAGGAGACAATTATCATTTACTTCTTGGCTGCGGCAGCACGCTTGCGGCGAGAATCAGTCATATAAGCCACAGGCGAAGCCACATAGATGGTGGCAAGTGTACCGATTACCACACCCCAGATCATGGCGAACACGAAGCTGCGGATGGCATCGCCGCCGAGGATGAAGATACACAGCAGCACAAGCAGAGTCGAGCACGAAGTCATGATGGTACGACCCAGAGTGCTGTTGATCGACTTGTTGATGATGTTGAAGAACGTTTCCTTGGGATAGAGACCTACATTCTCACGCACACGGTCGAATACCACCACGGTATCGTTGATCTGATAACCGATTACAGTCAGTATGGCCGCGATGAATGTCTGGTCGATTTCCATTGCGAAAGGCAGCACGCCATAGAAGAGCGAGTAGAAGCCGATGATGGCAAAAGCTGTGAAGGCTACCGCTGCAAGGGCACCGATAGAGAAGGCCACATTGCGGAAACGGATAAGGATATAGAGGAACATAGCAATCATGGCTATGATTACCGCTATATAGGCATCGGTACGCATGTCGTCGGCCACTGTCGGACCAACCTTCTGCGACTGCACGATACCCTGGCTGGCATCGGTGGTGCTGAACTCCTTGTCGGTCATGCCGGCACGGAGGTCGGATTTGAGCACTTCGAAGAGTTTGTCGGTGATTTCACGCTCAACTGCGGGATCGCCGTCTTCAATCTTATAGTTGGTGGAGATACGCACCTGGTCGGAGCTCTGGATATTGATAACCGAAACAGAGGCGCCGGGGAAGGCTTCCTGCAGACGGCTTTCGATATTGCTGCGGTCGACCGGATGATCAAACTTCACGATGTAGTTGCGACCACCCGAGAAGTCGATACCCTGGTTGAGGCCGCGGGCGAAGAGCGATACGAGTACGATGGCCGCAATCACACCTACTACAGTGAAGCTGAGCTTGCGCTGGCCGAGGAAGTTGATCTTGGAGTTGGTGAACATGCTGCGGGAAAGCGCGGTGCTGAACTGCAGCGAGGGGTTCTTCTTGCCTTTGAAGTACCAGAGGAAGAAGAGGCGGCTCAGATATACAGCGGTGAAGAAGGAGCAGACCAGACCGATGATGAGGGTGGTGGCGAAGCCCTTGATGGGTCCTGTGCCGAAGAGCAGCAGAATCACACCGGTGATAATCGAGGTAAGGTTCGAGTCGAAGATGGCCGAGAATGCGTTGGAGTAGCCGTCGGCGATAGCGTTGCGCGAGTTCTTGCCTGCGCGGAGTTCTTCTTTGGCACGCTCGAAGATAAGCACGTTGGCGTCAACCGCCATACCGAGCGAAAGCACGATACCGGCGATACCCGACATGGTCAGTACGGCCTGGAACGAAGCCAGGATACCGAGTGTGAAGAAGAGGTTGAAGATGAGACAGACATTGGCGATGATGCCGGGGATTACACCATAGAAGGCCACCATGAAAATCATCAGCAGCACGAGAGCCACGATGAAGGAGATGAAACCGCTCTGAATGGCTTCCTCACCGAGCGACGGACCGATAACCATGTCGGAGATGATGTTCACCTTGGCGTTCATCTGACCGGACTTGAGCACGTTCACAAGGTCGGTGGCTTCTTCTACGGTGAAGTTGCCGGTGATCTGCGAGTTGCCGCCGTCGATTACCGAGCGTACGGAGGGTGCGGAGTAAACGCGGTCGTCAAGCACGATGGCTACGGGAGCCTGACCGTGTTCCACGGCTTCTTTGGTGATCTGCGCCCAGCGGCGTGCTGCGTCGCTGTTCATGGTCATGCTCACCATGTTGCCCTGCAGGTTGTCGTAGTTGGTGGAGGCGTCGGTCACCACGTTGCCGAAGAGGGCTGGGTTGCCGTTGTCGCTCTTGAGAGCGTAGAGGGCGAAGCCCAGACGGGTTTCCTTCTTGCTCTGCGGGTCGGTGACAGTCTCAGGCTTCACGCCCCAGCGGAGCACGAGGTTGCCGGGGAGGTTGCGCAGTGCGGCGGGCGATTTCAGAAGGGCGTCGATTTCGTCCATGCTCTTTTTGTCGGGAGCATAGCCGAGTATGACACCGGGCTGCATCGAGCCGCCCTGAAGCAGAGCTGCCAGCGGAGCGATGTTCTTGGTGCTGTCGGCGCCGAGAGATGCCACAGCAGCGTCAAGACCCTGCTGGAGACCGGCGAGTTCCTGGTTGTCGGTATAGAAAGTCTTGTAGAATTCGAGGGCGGCCGAGCGCTGGAGCAGGTCGCGTACGCGTTCGTGATCCTTCACGCCGGGGAGTTCAAGCAGAATCTGGCCGTCCTTGCCCTGAAGCACCTGGATGTTGGGCGAAACCACACCGAACTGGTCGATACGGTTGCGGAGCACGTTGTTGGCGGTGTTTTCCACCGAGGCCTTCACGGCTTCCTTGATGGCGTCGCGTGCGGCGGCATCGCCGGCGCCCTGCTTGAGGTTTGTGATATTGAAAATCACACCAAAGTCGGGAGCGGAGCCGTTTGCGGCGGCGAGTACGCGATACTGTTCGATGAAAGTGCCTACGTAGTCGTCGCTCTGGTGGTCAGGCTTGCTGACGATGGCGTCGGTGCGGGCGAGAGCTTTTTCAAAAGTGGAGTCTGTGTCCTGAGTGGCTTTGAACGAGCGGAGCATGTCGGGCATGTCCACCTGAAGGATAACGTTCATACCGCCTTTGAGGTCAAGGCCGAGATTCACTCCCCATTTCTGTACCTGGGCAAGTGTGTAACCGAGATACACTTTTTCCTCGCCGTGCGAGTCCATGTAGTGTTTGTAGGCCTGGTTATAGACCGAGTCGGTGTTGCCTACGGCCTTCTGCTGGTCAAGAGCGTACTTGTCGGCCTCTTTTTCATATTTGTTTGATACAAAAGTGAATGAGAGGTAAAACAGGCACACCAGCACGAGAAAGGCTGCAATCACACCGGCTACGATGCTACCAAGCGTTCCTTTGCTTTGCATGTGATTTGTTTATGGTTTAATTTGTTAATTATTTGAGTTCGTATTTTTTTCAGCTTGCAAATATAGTGTTTTTTCTGCAAACTTAACCTATATGGCGGGCATTTTTTAATTTTTTAGAATTTATACGACACGCCCACAAGGCCTTTGATTCCCTGCGACGGCACTCCGGCCAGTATGTCGTAGCGGCGGCACAGCAGGTTTTCCGCACGCAGCCATACACTCAGCGGCTCGCTGATTCTGTAGGCCGCGCCAAGGCTGAGATCGCTCTTGTTGCCGAGGTTCATAGCCGTCTGCGGGGCATAGAGCATGCGGCGGCCCCGGAATTCATAGCCGAGGTCTATGTCGAGACGGTCGAGCGGACGCACTTTCAGCGCCGCGTCAACCACATACTGCGCGTGGTCGAGCCAGAGATACCAGCCGCGGTCGGAACGCTGGGGCGCCATCTGCGCTGTAGCCTCAAACTCCACTATGTCGCGCCAGCGGTAGCCTATTTCCACGCCCGCAAGCCAGCCCTTGATATCGACGGGAGCGAAACTGTTCACAGCTCTGCCGGAGCTCTCCACAAGCGAGGGCATAAGCCAGTTGTCGGCCATGCTGTAGCCGCCGAAGAGCGTGAATGTCACTCCGGCCACCGGACCGACCGCAAAGCGGAGCTGGGCGTCGACGGGCACATGGCTGTAGGGCAGCATCTCCTGCGGAGTCATGAACGGGCTGTAGTCGTAGCAGGCAGCGGCTGTATTGAGCCGCGAGCCGCCGCTGACGCGGGCCTCGGCGGCAAACATCTGCGAGGGCTCCCATGCCAGCAGCACATCGGGAGCCAGATGGAAGCGGCTCGGGCTGTAAGCGTCGTCGCCGAAGTCAAGACTGCTGGTGGCTATGTCGGCTTTCAGTCCTACATGAGCAGTCACCATGCTGTTGGCATAGCCGTAATAAGGCAGGAAGGTGAGCTGTCCGTTGCCTCCGCTGAGGAAGTCGCCTTTGATGTCCAGACCTCCGGCGGGACGTTCCCGGCCTCCGCCAATCATAGCGCCCAGTTCGGCTGTGTAGCGCTGTTCGCCGAAGCAGCCGTTGAAAGCGAAATGCTCGAAGTCGAATCCGGCGCGATAGGTCACCGTATTTACCCGGCCCCACCACGACGCGTCGGCCTCGACACGGCTCACATTGCTGTGATAGCCGTCGCCGAGTGTCGGTATGCCGGTCCGGCCATACATGTATCCGGCGCCCACGGCCAGATGTCCGGCCTTGAACAGACGGTTGAAGTCGGCGCCGATATTCAGGCTGTTATTGCTGAATGTAAGGTCGTCGGAGGCGTCGCGACCCTTGTACGAGGTGCCGTCGAACTGCATCCATGCGCCCAGCCGTGTGTCGTGGCTGTCGATGAAGCGGTAGCCGGCGGAGGCGCCGAGGTTGTATATGGGGAAATAACCCAGAGCGGCATAGCCCCGGTAAGGGGTGGTTGCAATGGTGTCGGCATATCGCGCCGGCTCCAGGACGGGCACTATGTTCGTCAGTTCGGAAGCCTTCAGATACTCGTGCAGCGAGAGGGGTCGGAGTTCGGCGGCAGGCAGCTGCACCGCAGGCACAAAACCGGCAGGACGCTCGGCATCGCGCTGTTCCGGCACTATGGTGCGGTCGACGGAAATCTCGGTGGCTATGTCCTGCGCCGCTGCGGCAGGGGCCATAAGCGCTGTGGCCAGCGCTGCTATATATAATGCTTTCATTGGAGTCGTTCGTCAATCATACGGAAAATATCGGCCTCGGAGCCGGGATAGTTGTCGCGCAAGGCCTCCAGATAGCTGTCGGCCTCGAATTTGCGTCCTTTGGCGCGGTATACGTCGCTGAGCACTATGAATCCGCGCGCGAGCCAGTAGGAATGCGGCGTGCGCGACGATGTAAGGTCTTCGGCGGCTTCTTTGGCGCGGTCGAGCTGCTGCGCGTCGTAGTAGCTCTGCGCCAGATAGTAGGCGCTCTTGGCTCCATAGACATTGTCGGTGTCGTCGGCAGCCGATGCCCATACCTTGCGGGCTTCGGAGTCGCGCCCGCTGTTCTCAAGGGCAAGTCCTTTGCAGAACACAGCCTCGAGTTTCTCTCCGGAGCCGATGGTCGACGATGATATTATCTGCTCTGCGGCAGCCAGCGCGTCGGCCCACTGTCCGAGGTCGAGCGAGGCACGCATCATGCCCTGGCGGGCGGCGTTGAGCGAAGCGGTTGACGATGCGCTGGACGCCAGTCGGCGGTATGCCTCCAGTGCGGCGGGAGCGCGTCCGGCCGCGTATTCCAGATCGCCGATGGTGGTGAGGGCTGCTTCGGCCCTGACGTTGTCGGGATAGCGGTCGGCAATGGCGCGGGCGTAGTAGAGGGCTTTCTTGTTGTCGCCGCTTTCGCGCGAGCTGTCAAGCAGATAGCCCAGGGCCTGCGCCACGAAGGCTCCGTCGGGATAGTCGCGCACATATGCTTCGAGACGGGCGGTGTCGCCACGGTCGCTGTATGCTTCTTCGGCGGTGACAAAACTGATGCGGTCGGCTTCGGCCACATCGATCTGCGGTGCGTTGTCGATGCCGGCGAGATAGTCGCGCACATCGGCCAGAGTGCCGTCTTCGGCGCCGATACGCTTCAGATAGTCGGCGGCCAGCGATGCCTCGTCGGAGGTCGGAGCCACGGCCACAAGCTGTTTGAATGTGGCCACGGCCTGGTCTCTGGCTCCGCCCTGGAGCTGGAGCGAACCCAGGCGCAGATATGCGGTGCGGGCCTGGGCTGTGGCGGGATATGTCTCTATCACGCGGCGGTATGCGGCGGCTGTGGCCTCGCGATTGCCCAGCGAGTGTTCGGTCTCGGCAAGCTCGAGCATGGCCTCGGAGCAGAGTGTCGACTGCGGATATGCCTGCAGGAATTCGGTCAGCAGCTTTTTCTTGGCCGCGAAGTCGCGGGTCATGCCTTTCATCACGGCCTGCTGGAATTTCGGATAGTCG
Source organism: uncultured Porphyromonadaceae bacterium (assembly GCA_947177365.1). GTDB lineage: Bacteria > Bacteroidota > Bacteroidia > Bacteroidales > Muribaculaceae > CAG-873. The sequence continues at coordinate 6,014 of CAMWUD010000034.1, forward strand.
CCGGCCTGGGGCAATGCCTCATAGGCGCGGGAATAGGTTTCCGAGGCGCGGTCGAAGTCTTTGGCGTAATAGTAGGTGTCGGCCAGACGGTTGAGCGCGTCGGCACGGACTTCGGCGGGCAGTCCCTTGCGGTCGGCCACATAGGCAAAGTCTTCGGCCGCACGGCTGTAGTTTTTCTGCGCGAACTGTGCGTAACCTCTGTCGTAGCGGCCTACACTATAGTTGGCATCGGATGCCGTCACTCCCGCCAGATAGCGGTCGAACTGCTGCACGGCCTTTCCGTACTCGCCTATGCGGTAGAATGCCTCGCCCATGAGCAGGGCGTTCTGCAGCGCGGTGGCCTTGTCGTGGCTGTCGAGCTGACGGCTCTGGTCGAGATAGGCAAGCGCGGCCTCGGGATTGCCGGTGGCCAGAGCGCGCGAGCCAAGCACATAAAGCACTTTCTGCTTGGCACCAAGCACTTTGGCTCCGGGATTCTTCATGCGGTTGATCGACTGGAGCGCCATTTCGTAGTTGTTGTCGTTGAGCCAGCCGCTGACCACATATTCCTGCACTTCAGGGGCATAGCGGCTGTCGGGGTAGAGGCGGAGAAATTCCTCGAAGGTGCCTACCGAACTGCCGAACGGAATGCGTCCGCCACGGTAGCGGGCCACCGCATAGTTGTAGAAAGCCGATTCCTGCACGGCCTTGTCGTGACTCATTCTCAGCACCTTGTCGAGCGACAGCAGCGCCGCATCGGTCTCACCGGTGTTGAGGAGCGCCTGTCCGATATAGAGCAGCGCGCTCTGTCCCATGGCGTCGTCCGACTGGCTTACGGGCTGGAGGCTGGCTATGGCAGAGGCGTAGTCGCCGTCGCGATACTGGCTCAGGCCTAAGATGTAGAGGGCCGACAGTGCGGGCTGCTCGCTGGCGGCCACATATTTTTTCAGATAAGGAATGGCTTCGGATGGCTGGTCGAGTCTGTAGAGGCATTCGCCGGCTATGCGGTTTGCCTCGGCCTGGTATTCGGGCGCCACGTTGCTGCGGCGCAGGAGTTTGCGCACGGTCGACAAAGCCTTGGAATAATCGGCCTCGCTGTAGTAGATCTGCGCCAGATAGTAGTCGGCCATGCAGCCCGGCTCTGTTGCGGTGTTGACATTGGCGAAGAGCCGGCGTGCCCGGCTGTAGTCGTTCTGAGCGTATGCTATATAGGCCTGATAGAAATTGGCCGCGTTGCCGTAGGCCTTGGTGCCGGACAGACTACGGAACAGTGTTTCGGCCTTGTCGTAGTCGGCGAGCTTCAGACGGCAGAATGCCTTGCGGTACACCAGGTCCTCGCGGAGGTGGCCGGGGAGCGCACGCTCGTCAATCAGGTCATATTGCTTCAGAGCCTCGGCATAGCTGCGCGACATCATGCAGTCGCCTATATACAGCATGGCCTCGCAGCGTCGTAGCGATGCCGGATATTTCAGCAGGAAGGCGGCGAAGTGCGACTGTGCCGAAGCACCCTGCACATGATAGCAGGCGCAAGCTAAGAGCCAGTCGACATCCTCGGCCTCTGCCGGGGTCAGCAGTCCGCGGTCGATATGCGAGAGCTGGTCGATGCAGCCTATGTAATTGGCGTCGGCATACATGGCCTTGCCCCGGCTGAGAAAGCCGTCGGTCGAAGGAGAGTTGACCGCCGCCGGAGCGCTGACCAGAGCTGCGGCGGCTATCGTAGAGAGAATTATTTTTTTCATCAGTCAATTGCAATTGATTCCACAAAGTTACGCATTTTCGCCGGACTGACAAAAACAAACGCGCGCCCCCTGCTGCGGGAGCGCGCGTCGGATGTTCCGGACTGTCCGGATTATCTTACAATCACCTTATAGTTTCGGTTGCCTGCTGTCACGACATAGACTGCCGGAGCCACAGCCACACGGTGTACGCTCTGTCCGGCGCCGCTGTATACCACGGTTCCGTCGACAGCTGCCACTGTGACAGCTTCTTCGGCCGGTGTCACGGCTATGATCGTGCGTCCGTCGACCGTCACGGCGGGTGCATCGGAAACGGCCTCGGCTGTTCCGGACTCACCGATTACCACAACTGCGTCTTCGGTCGGTGCCGATTCGCGATTGCCTTCATAGAGGGCGGTGACGCGGTAGCGGTGTGTTCCGTCAGGCACATTGCTGTCGAGATATGTCAATGTCTCCGCCGGGAGGTCGGCAAGCACACTGCCGTCGCGATACACGCGGTAGCCGCTGTGCTTCACTGCCGACTCGCTGCGCCGGCCCACGAACTGAAGGTCGTCGATGAACAGCACGAAGGCATCGTCCGACACGCAGTGCAGGGCGAACCAGCGGGCGTTCTGCGGCAGGGTGAACTCATGGAGGGTCCAGTTTTCATCGGTGCTTATCACCTGGCTCAGAGGCACGAACGACTGTGTCGAACGGTCGCCTGTGGAGTAGAGCAGCTCGAACATGTCGACACCCTGCATCACGTCGCCGGCCTTGGCCCACAGGCGCACTGTCTGTCCGCCGAAGACTTCGGGAGAAATCAGCCAGTCGTCGTTCTTGAGCGAGGTGCCGCTTTCGGCGTCAACCGCCTGGAAGCATGCAAGCACCTGGTTGCCGCCGTGCGGGTCGAAGGCATCGGGGAAGAGTGGCGACTTGCTCACAATGCCGAGGCTCACCGGATTGAATACCATAAACGACTGGCGGTTGCCGGTATTCGGGAAGTATATGTCGGAGAATCCGTAGGTGTAGCCCTTGTCGCCGTCGACAAGCTGATAGTCGCCTATGTTGTCGATGGAGAAGGCCGCATAGTCCTCGAAGCCGTCGTTGACTCGAAGAGCCGACGGAGCGGTCCAGCCCAGACGCACTTCATGTTCGTCGGTGGTCACGTCCAGAGTGTATACCTCCGGCAGTACGGGCGGGGTGACGCGTGTGGCCATGATGTCGGACTTGTTGTTTGCCGGGATTTCGTCGGCGTCCCATTCGATGCAGGCCTGCATGCTGTAGGTCCGGCCTTCGTCCTCGGGCATGAAGTCGGCGGTGAACTCATAGTTGACATAGCTGCCCGGACTGACGGGCACACCTGTGAATTCCTGAGCCTTCACGCCATTGCTGTAGAGTACCATCTTATAGCCTGTGGCCACGTTTGCGCCGCCGTTGTATACCGCCGCGCTGTATGTGGCGCTCTCGCCGGCATGCACCATGGCCGGACCGGTGAAAGTGTAGAGCCGCAGGTCGTTGTCGATACGGTTTGTGATTCTGATCAGGTCGAGATTTATGTCCTGGCCATAGTCACTGATGCCGTGGAACGACAGACGGAAGTATTTCTCTTTTTTCAGACTGCTGATGTCGTAGCTGAACTTGAGCCAGCCGCTGCCCTCGGTGTTGTCAACATAGATGGCATCGCCGAGTTCGCGGATTTCGCCGTCAGGCAGTATCACTTCGGGAATGAGACGGTCGGCGAAGAGTTCATCGCCATAGAGTGCGTACTCCGATGCGTTGAGATAAACGTAGAACGACAGTACCGGAGCGCTCATGTCGGCCACTGTAAGCTTGGGACTCACCAGACGGCCTTCGTCGCCGGGACGTCCGTAGGTGCTCTGGAATGTGGCCAGACCGCCGTCGAGGTCAGCCGGATTGCAAACCGGCGAGCTGCCCTGCGAGAATACTCCCCAGAGGTTGTCGTTGCCCTTGATTCTGTACATCAGCCATGGATTGGAGCTTACCGAACGGTCGGCGAACGACTCCTGGAACGGACATTCATAGGGGTCGCCGAACACTATCATTTCGGTCAGGGCATAGTCGCCTTCGCCTGCCTCGCTCATCGGCACCACCTCGTAGCCTACATAGTACTGCATGCGTTTGCCGTCGAGATTGCCGTCGACAAATTCGGTACCCTTGGCGTTGCGGCTGAGTATTGCCTGCTCGTCGCCGAGACGGTAGATGGCATAGACGAGTTCATCGGGGTTGATATAGCCGCCGTTGATGCCTTCGGTCGGTGCAGTCCAGCTGATTACAGGCTGACCGTCATCGCCGTCCACTGTCACTTCCACATCTGTGGGAGCCTTGGGTCTGTCGTAGCCCACAAAGGCTGTGGCCTCGGCTTTGGCGCCTGCCTTGCCGCCGGAGAAGGCCACTACACGGTAGGTGTTGAAGCCATATTCAGCCGGATTAGTGTCGGTCCAGCTCAGGGCGCTGCCGGCCCGGGGCGAGGGGAAGCTGTGGCAAGCCTCGGTGGCATTGCCACGGTATACGTCCACACGGTCGAGTGTCTGCAGTGCGGCTCCGCCAACTGTTGCCGATGGAGCTGTCATTGCCACTGTGGCTTCATAGGCACCCTTGGCGCCGGGGGTCACCGTGAGGTCGGCGACTGCAGCCGGCGCACTGTCGTCGGGCACCTCGTCGACCATTATGTCTGTGATAAAGAGATAGAATGCTTTCTTGACCGAGGTGATATGGAATCCGACATGGTAGTTGCCGGTGGATGCGGCGGTGAAGTCCTGGGTGAATACGGTGCGCTCCTTGTGGCTGTATTCTGTCGTCGGAGTGATGGCAGTCTGCGAGGCGATGTCGTTGAGCGGGCCTGCGGTCACTTCAAGGCGTTCCTTGGCTCCACGGGTCCACATGGTGTAAGTCAGACGGTATTTCTTGCCCTGCTCCACAAGGAAGGCGGGCGAAATCAGCCAGTCGTCGGCGGCACTTTCCGGACTGAAGCCGTAGACAGCGCAGGGGCCTTCTTCCTGAGCCGAAGCGAAGTCGGGTGCGTAGAGCCAGCCGCCCCAGTTGTAGCGCGGTTCGAAATCGCCGTTGGCATCGATTACGGTGAAGAGCTTGTACTGCTCGCGGGTGGCGAAGTCGAATTTGCAAGGCAGCGTGGTGCCGTTGCCGAACACGGCGCTCTCGGTCTCGGCCGGTATGCCTTCACGTCCGTCGCAATATGCTGTCACCTGATAGCTGTAGTTGTCGGTCGGAGCGTTGACGGGGTCGGTCAGAGTGGTGGCACGCAGGTTCTGTCCCACGATGTAGTTGCCCGGATTGCGCACCACTTTGTAGGTGATGCGGGCGGGGTCGATATAGCCGTCGTTGCGTCCTTTTTCCGGAGCATCCCAGCTGATTACGGCCTCGCCACGGGCATTTTTCTCAACTTTCAGAGCGCCCACCTGGGCCGGAGCATCGAGTCCGACATAGCGCGACATGCCTATGCGCGGGCCGCTGCCGGCGTCGTTCGACACTGTGGCGGTGAAGTTGTGTATGCCTTCGTCGAGTGTAAGGTCGAGCGACACCTTCGCGCCGGCGGCATATTCCTGCTGAAGCCGGGTCTGGCCGTCGACTGTAAGCGTAAGGCTCAGTTTTCCCTGCAGAGCGGCGCCGGAATAGCTCTTGGCGGGCATGGTCAGGCTCACGCTTCCGCTGTGGCTGTCGGCCTCGAAACTGGCGGTGAAGTTCTCGACCTTTGCCGGTGCGCCGGCGGCGATTTCGGGCTCGGGTACATAGAGTCCGGCGTATTCCTCGTTTGCCGCGAAGTCGCATATCTTCGATGCGGCGCCCGATGTCACGTCCACCTCATAGAGTCCGCTGCGTCCGTTTGTCAGCACTGCCGCCCAGTAGAGGCGGTCGGTCACGGGGTCGAACGCCATCGACTGTATGAAGTTGGTGTTGAGTCCGGTGCTGCCCACCACTGTGTAGTCGGCGGTCTCTTTGTTGAAGCGGTAGAGCTTTGAGTCGACACCTTTCGACACTGCATACAGCTCGCCGCTCTGGTTCGCGGCCAGGGCTATCATGTCGGGGATGCGTGCTATCGGGGTGACGAAGCCTGTATCGGGGTCGACAACCGACAGTGCCGGATAGTACTTCACCAGCATGCCGTCTTCATCAAGCGTCACTGCAATATACGACAGCGCGTATATCGTCGAGGTGGTCGGGTCGTAGGTCATGTCGCAGGTAATCTGGCTCTGGTCGAAGTCAACATCGAGCATGCCGTGGGTCACTTTGCTGAACTGTCCGGTATCGAAGTCGTATTTGCAGAAGGTTGAGAATGTGTATCCCATCTCCTCGGTGTAGACGTAGGAGTTCCACACGTAGCGGTTGCCCAGATAGGCGCCGCCGCCGTTGGCGTCGTACGATTCCACCGCCACTTCGCGCACCGGCTTGGTGTATTCACCGGCCGGGAAGCTGTATATGCCGTAGGCGGCCGAAGTCCAGTCGGTGGAGAAAATCAGACTGCCGTAGATTTTTGTTCCGTCGCCGAGCACACGCAGGGGACTGCCTGCAGCAGCCTGCGGAGCAACGACTTCATGGATTCCGGCAGCCTTTTTCTGGGCAAGGGAGAAAATCGGGTTCTCGGCCTTGCTGTGGTTGGTACTTTTGGCTTCGGCTGTCTGTAGCCGTTCCTTTGGCTGGGCCTTGGCGGCATCGAAATGGCCGCGTCTTGGGCCTACTGCGATTGCTGTGGCCGCCAGCATTGCCAGCGCCGCAATTGTCAGAGTGGGTTTTAGTCTCATGATTGCAGTATTTGGTGAATAATTCGCGCCCACTTGAATAATGGACACTTGAAAATGGTCGGTTTGGAAAATAGGGCGGCATGGGAAGGAGACCGCCGAAGGTTCCTTCCCCTGCCGACCGGCATATACCGGCGTTGCTTACTTGATGATTTTCACTGATTTCCTTACGCCACCGGCGGTATATGCCACTATGTATGCTCCGCGACCGAAGTCTTCGAGGCCGAGTGTGGCCGATGAGCCCAGACTGCGGCCCTGCAGGTCGAATACCATGATTTCAGAGGGCTGTTCCGAGAGCTGCAGCCCGGCGGCCGACGTATCGGTGTTCTCCGTCAGACGCACCGAGGAGATTATGAAGTTGTGGCTTTCGCTGCCTTCGGGAGTGCAGGCACGGAAGGCCAGGCGGGGCAACTGCGTCTCGCGGGCCACGGCTGTCTCGTAGGTAAATCCTGCCGACATCTGGCCGTTCGATGCCGGGAGCGGCTGAGGCTCTGCTATGGTCAGTATGAAGCCGTCGGGTTCGGTGCTGTCGGTCAGGCCTATGGCCAATTGGCCGGAACTGTTCGATGTGGCGGTGTATTCGAGCAGGTATTTCTTGCCCGACTCAAGTTCGACAGGCAGAGATATGAGCCATGCGTCCTCGGCCCGGCTGGTGGAGTTGTTCAGGAAGAGTCCCGCCGGACGTGCCAGCCATGTTCCGGCCATATAGCCGTGGCCTTCGCCGTACCATGTAGTCCATACCGCCGACATGTCGCCGAGGTTCTTCAGATCCTGCTCCCACGGAAGTGCTATCGACTCAAGAGGCGCTTCGACATTCAGTGTCACTTCCTCCGACAGTCCGCTCCATACATCGGCTACACAGACCGTCACGGCATAGCTGTGTTCTCCGTAGCCGAGACCGGTATCCTCGCTGTCGGTAAAGGCTTCGGCCGGACCTTCAAGTGTGATCAGTTCCTCGCCGTCGCGATAAATCCGCACTGCTGTCACGCTCTGGCCTTCACCAAAGGGGGAGCCGGTGACGGACTGCGTCGGGAGTGTCCATGTGAGTTTTACTGTCAGACCCTGGCCTGCCTCAGCGGCAAGACCGGTCGGAGCCGCAGGCTCGAAGGGCGCGTCGGCTTTGTATTCTTCTATCGAGAAAGCACTTATGCTGAAGCGTTTGCAGCATCTGCCGCTGACATGGAACAGCACATAGGCCGGGCCGTCGCCCTTGATGCCTTCTATGACAGCTTCTTTCCACGCGGGTTCTTCGTATCTGATGTCGGACATGCTCAGCAAGGCTTCGCCGGCCATTATGGCGTCGCGGGTCTCTGCCGACGGCATCAGGTCGCTGACATAGACGTCGAAATGTTCGACTATGAACTCTTTGTCGTTCCACGACTGCCACTGGAAGGCCACTCTGTAGGTCCGCGCGGGGTCGAGGTCGAACTGCGGCGACACGAGCCAGGCATCGAGGTCGGCCACCTCGGAGAAGTTCCAGATGCTGGCGCTGTTGGTGTATCCGGCGGGTTTCTGACTATTGTTAGCAAAACCGTTGCCGCTGCTGCCGAGATATGTACTCCACGGGCCGAATGTGATTTCGAGAGGCGCATAGCGGAACGGGCCGACATAAGCGCTTGTGACTGTCTCTGACTTCATGCCTTCAACCGTACCTGTCAGTACTGCCACAGCATAGCTGTGGACTCCTGCGGTCAGCCCGTGTTCCTCGCTGTCCCGCCATGCGCTGACCGCACCCTCGAGTGTGGTGAGCAGCTCGCCGTCGCGATATACATTTACCGCCGTGACAGCCCGTTCGCCGCTGAGTTCGTTTCCGGCGGCATCGGCTGTAGGAAGTGTCCATGCCAGATCCACAGTCAGAGAGCCGTCGGGGGCTGCTGTGGCCGTCAGTCCGGCAGGTGCAAGAGCCTTGGGTGTTTCATTGATTTCCTTTACAGTCACCGCGCTGATGAACACAGAGCCGGTAGGCTCGCTGTAACCGTCGGCATAAAGCTGATACGATATGTAGTAATCGCCGTCTGCCTCGGGTGTAAATTCGTATTCCACTGCCTTGTAGACCGATGACATGACAGTTGTGGAGAAGTATGCTTTTTCTTTTTTTACAGCAGCCGCCCCGATTATACTGGTCGGGTCTGAGCTGCTCAGCCACGACGACAGTTTCAACGAACTGCCGCTGGCGAAGCGGTACTGCCAGCCTATGACATATTTCACGCCGGCCTTCATCGACAGGGCCGGACTGCGCAGCCAGCTGTCACAGTCGGCATATGAGTACTCGTCGTATGCGCATTTGAGCGCGCTGTCGTAGCCCGACGGCCTTGCGCCGACAGTCACTACGGTGAATTTGTCGCCGTCATACGCTTTGGTGGCCCATACATCGTCGGTGGCGCCGATTGTATATGCGCCGTGCTCGTCCCACAGACCGTCGGGAAGAGTCCCGAAGTCAACCGGTGCCGCTACTGTCACAAGAGCTATACCGGCTGCGAATAGAGATGTAGCAATCCTTCTCATAGCAAATAACTGTTTATATAGTTTATAATCAATCCATTTTCCACCTTCATGATAAATTGGCAAACATCATGAATCGGGCTATGGCCACAAAGGTAATATCTTTTTGCTGTCAGTAGAGCAATTCCGCACACATTTTATTCGTTTTGTAACATCTCAGCCACCTATCTGTAATTTAAAATTCTTCACATCGCGGCATTGAAACAAAAAAAATGTGGACACACTCGCGTTTGTCCACATTTTTATTAATTTTTGTAAAACGAACGTTTACGATTACTTATTTGTCGTTCGCCAATAAATCATACCTGCGTACATCAGATTCCGAAGGTCAGCGTGGTATAGTAGCCAAGAGTGCCGTTGCCTGCATACTGGCCGCCGTAGCTCAGGCTGATATACTGGTTGCCGCTGCCCCACCATGAGGCTGTCACCACTCCGCCGTTGCTCACCACCGATACCGGGGCGCCGTAGCTGCCGCAGAGTGCGTTGAATGTCATATCGTAGCGGGCGCTGCTGGCATAAGGGGTATAGTAGACGAACTCCGAACCGGTCAGGGCACCGTTGTTGTAATACATTGTCGCATCGGGCCAATAGCAGTTGAGCATAGGCACATTGCTAAGGTAGATGGCGTTCGGGCCATAGCTCTGAACGGTATAGCCGGAGTTCAGCAGCATGTTAAGCGACACGTTTATAGCCGATCCGAATGTCACACCGAGTACCGTACGGAAAGGCCTCCATGTGGCCACCGGACGCCATGACGGCGGCGGAGCCGGACGGTAATAGGGGCGCGACGGCGGCAGATAAGGCCGCGACGGCGGTGTCGGACGATAATAGTGGTCGTGGTGATGGTGATGTTTCTGATTGCTCGGAGTGCCGGGGCGGCTGTGAGTACTCGGAGGTCTCTGAGTACTCGGAGTACTCGGAGTGCCGGGGCGG
>CAMWUD010000035.1 GCA_947177365.1 uncultured Porphyromonadaceae bacterium
ATTTCGTGGGCGCTGTATAGAAATTTCTTTATCACCGGAAAGATTTTCTCTGTTGTAACTCCGATTGTTACTTTCATGTTGTCTGTATGCTTGGTTTATTGTTCAGTTTCATTGATGACGGGAATGTGTCCCCGCACCTGATATATAACAAACGGCAAAAAAAATGCCAGCCCGGCAAGGGTGGCATTTATAGTTAAAAATATTGAAACCGTGGCAGGGATGACTGACAAAATTGCAGTCGGGGCGTGTGGCGGTGTCAGTCGGCGGCGCCGGCGCCGTCGCCGCCGTCACTGTCGGGCCCGGGAGAATCAAGCAAGGCCTGTGAGCGGGGCGAGGGTAGGCCGCGCACCACATCGGTGGTGATTTTTTCAGCAGAGGGGTCGAATCCCACCGAAATGCTGTCGCCGGGGGCGAGCTCGGAGTTGAGGATGAGTTCGGCCAGCGGATCCTCGAGGTATTTCTGTATGGCGCGTTTGAGCGGACGCGCCCCAAACTGCTTGTCGTAGCCTTTGGCGGCGATATATTCCTTGGCCTCGGGCGATATGTCCAGTGTGTAGCCCTGGGCCGCCATGCGGCTGCGGAATCCGGCGAGCTCGATGTCGATGATACGGAAAATGGCGTCGCGGTCGAGCTGGTCGAACATCACGATGTCGTCGATACGGTTGAGGAACTCAGGCGAGAAAGCCTTGTGGAGAGCCTTCTGGAGCACACCGTGGGTGAACTCCTTGTCGACTTCGCGTGTGGCGAATCCGACACCGCTGCCGAAGTCCTTGAGCTGGCGTGTGCCGATGTTCGAGGTCATGATTATGATGGTGTTCTTGAAGTCGATACGGCGACCCAGGCTGTCGGTCAGACGGCCTTCGTCCATTACCTGCAGCAGGAGGTTGAACACATCGGGATGCGCCTTTTCGATTTCGTCAAGCAGAACCACGGAGTAGGGATGCCGGCGAACCTTTTCGGTAAGCTGTCCGCCCTCTTCGTAGCCCACATATCCCGGAGGCGCTCCTACCAGGCGCGACACGGTGAACTTCTCCATATACTCGCTCATGTCGATGCGAATCAGAGTGTCGGCGGAGTCGAAGAGATATTCGGCCAGTTTCTTGGCCAGATGAGTCTTGCCCACGCCTGTCGGACCGAGGAACATGAATGTGCCGATGGGTTTGCCCGGGTCTTTGAGTCCGATGCGGTTGCGGTGTATGGCCTTGACAATCTTCTCGATGGCTTCGTTCTGTCCGATGATGGACTTCTTCAGGGCCGGAGCCATTTCGAGCAGACGCACGCCTTCGGCCTGCGCAATGCGGGTGACCGGCACACCGGTCATCATTGCCACCACTTCGGCCACCTGCTCCTCGTCGACGGTCTGGCGGTGTTCCTCAAGCTCCTTTTCCCACTTGGCGGTAGCCTTGTCGAGTTCCTCGCCGAGCGCCTGGGCCTTGTTGCGCCATTCGGCGGCGGCGGGGTAGTTCGAGGCTTTCGCTGCGTCGAGCTTATTGCGTGTGGCCTGCGCTATCTCGCTTTCGAGACGGTCGATTTCCTCGGGCACATGTATGTTGGAGATGTGGGTGCGGCTGCCGGCCTCGTCAAGGGCGTCAATGGCCTTGTCGGGGAAGTTGCGGTCGCTGATGTAGCGGTCGGTGAGCTTCACGCAGGCTTCGAGGGCTGCGGGGGTGTATGTGACGTTGTGGTGACTCTCGTACTTGTCTTTGATGTTGTTGAGAATCTGGAGAGTCTCCTCGGCGGTGGTGGGTTCGACCATCACTTTCTGGAAGCGGCGTTCGAGAGCGCCGTCTTTCTCTATGTTTTTGCGGTATTCGTCGAGGGTGGTGGCGCCGATGCACTGCAGTTCGCCGCGTGCGAGAGCCGGCTTGAGCATGTTGGCGGCGTCCATCGAGCCCTGGGCGTTTCCGGCGCCCACGATGGTGTGTATCTCGTCGATGAAGAGAATCACGTTGGGGTTCTTGCTGAGTTCGTTGAGGATGGCCTTGATGCGTTCCTCGAACTCGCCGCGGTATTTGGTGCCGGCCACGATGCCGGCCATGTCGAGCGACACCACGCGCTTGTCGAAAAGGATTCTCGACACCTTGCGCTGCACTATTCTCAGGGCGAGACCCTCGACGATGGCGCTCTTGCCCACGCCCGGCTCACCGATGAGCACGGGGTTGTTTTTCTTGCGTCGGCTGAGCACTTGGGCGAGGCGTTCGATTTCCGTCTCGCGGCCCACCACCGGGTCGAGCATGCCCTCTTCGGCGGCACGGGTCATGTCGTGGCCGAACTTGTCGAGTACCGGAGTGCCCGAAGCCTTGTCGCCACGGCGGCCTTTCTTGGCTGCGGAAGAGCCGGCGGCCGATGATGACTGGTCGCCCTGCTGTCCGCCGCCCGACCATGGGTTGGCCTGGGCGTCATCGTCGTCGTCGCCGTCGGAGAAGGCGGCGCCGGCGCGGGGACGGTCTTTGCCGGCGATGCCGGCGTAGAGGCGGTCGTAATCGATTCCGGCCTCTAAGAAGGGTTTGATAAATTCCATATTCTGCACTTCATAATTTCTGAATAAAGCGAGCAATACGTGCTCGACGTCTATCACAGGGGCTTTGAGCAGGCGTCCCTCCAGCAGGCTGAGCTTAATCACCCTGTTGGTGAGGTCTGTCACAGCGAGGTCGGCGGTACTGTCGGCTTTTCCGTTGCTGAAAAGATAGTCGTCGAGCTGCTGTCGCAGTTCGTACACCGACACGCCGTCGGCGAGCTGTTCCATAAGCTTCACCGCAGGAGTGGAGAGGTCGGCCAGCAGAGCCATCAGCAGGTGGGCGGGGGTGATTTCGCGGTTGTTGTGGCGAATCGCCTCGCGTCTGCTTCGTTCGAGCAGTTGCTGGATATTTTCGGAGAATTTATTTTCCATATAGTTGCAATGTGTGTTCGGTAAAAGTAAAGCAATAATAGCAATACTGATGCCAAAGTTAGCAAAATAACCCAAAAGCATAATGCTCTGTATTATTAAAAAATTAAAAACTCAAATGATTGTTCAAAACTATCGCAGGTTTCGGGATTTTTTTGTAACTTTGTATGAAATTTAGCCGCGAACCGGACCTGCATTCCGCGAGGGCGGTTCAAAAGTTTAATAAACAATAAGATACATGTTGGAAGAAGATCGGATATTCAAGATCAATATCGAGAACGAGATGAAATCGGCCTATATCGACTATTCGATGTCGGTCATTGTGTCGCGTGCTCTCCCCGATGTGCGCGACGGCATGAAGCCCGTACACCGCCGCGTGCTTTTTGGAATGAACGAGATGGGCAACCGCAGCGACAAGCCCCATAAGAAATCGGCCAACTGCGTCGGTGAGGTGATGGGTAAGTATCACCCACACGGCGACTCGTCGATTTACGGCACAGTGGTGCGTATGGCCCAGGACTGGTCGTTGCGCTACACGCTGGTGGACGGTCACGGCAACTTCGGCTCTGTCGACGGCGACCCCCCTGCAGCGATGCGTTATACCGAGGTGCGCCTGTCGAAAATGGGTGAGGAAATGCTCCGCGACATAGAGTCGGACACAGTCGACTTCCAGCCCAACTACGACAACAGCCGGCGTGAACCGGTGGTACTGCCGACCCGCTTCCCGAACCTGCTCGTCAACGGTGCATCGGGTATAGCCGTGGGTATGGCCACGAACATGCCGCCCCACAACCTCACCGAGTCGCTCAACGCCTCGATTGCCCTTATCGACGACCCCGAAATCGAAATCGCCGACCTGATGAAGATAATTCCCGCCCCGGACTTCCCTACCGGCGGTACCATATACGGCTACAACGGAGTCAAGGACGCATATAACACCGGTCGCGGACGAATAGTGATTCGCGCCAAAGCCACAATCGAGGCCGAGGCGAACCATGAGTCGATTATCGTCACCGAGATTCCTTACGGCGTCAACAAGGCCGAGCTCATCAAATACATAGCCGACCTTGTGAACGACAAGAAACTCGAAGGCATCGCGAACATCAACGACGAGAGCGACTACCGGGGCATGCGCATAGTGATACAGCTCCGCTCCGACGCCAACTCGAACGTGGTGCTCAACAAGCTCTACAAGATGACCCAGATGCAGGCTTCGTTCAGCGTCAACAACGTGGCGCTGGTCAACGGACGCCCCCGCACGCTCAATCTCAAGGAACTTCTGCAGGCCTTCATCGACCACCGTCATGAAGTGGTGATACGGCGCACTCAGTTCGAGCTGCGCAAGGCACGCGAACGCGCCCACATCCTCGAAGGCCTGATGATAGCCGTACAGAACATCGACGAAGTGATAGGCATAATCCGAGGCAGCGATACCCCCGACGAAGCCAAGCAGCGTCTGGGCGAGCGCTTCGACCTCGACGAGGTACAGACCCAGGCCATCATCGACATGCGCCTGCGCGCCCTCACACATCTGCTTATCGACGACCTGCAGCGCGACATCGACGAAATCCATGCCCGCATAGCCGAACTCGAACTGATTCTCACCGACGACCATGTGTGCCGTGAGCTTATCAAGTCGGAACTGGTGGAACTCCGCGACAAATTCGGTGACGAACGCCGCACCGACATCAACTATGCCGCCGGCGAATTCAATGCCGAAGACTTCTATGCCGACGACGAGATGATCATCACCATCTCGCATCTGGGCTACATCAAGCGCACCCCGCTGAGCGAATTCCGCGCCCAGAACCGCGGCGGTGTCGGAGCCAAAGGCAGCGACACCCGCGACACCGACTTCATTGAGCACATATATCCGGCATCGATGCACAACACCATGCTCTTCTTCACCGACCGCGGTCTGGTGTACAAGATGAAGGTGTACGAGCTGCCCGAGGGCGCCAAGAACACCAAAGGCCGCGCGCTGCAGAATCTGCTCAATATCGAAGCCGGTGATCAGGTACGCGCCTACATACGCTGCAAGCAGCTCGACGACCGCGAGTTCACCGACTCCCACTACCTGATATTCGCCACCAAGAACGGCATCGTGAAGAAGACCGTGCTGAGCGAATACGCCCGCGTGCTCGCCAAGGGCAAGAAGGCGATAATAATCCGCGAAGGCGACTCGCTGGTGGGTGTGGAACTTACCGACGGCAACAGTGAGATACTGATGGCCAACCGCAACGGTCGCGCTATCCGCTTCCCCGAAAACAAGCTGCGTGCCATGGGACGCGTCAGCACAGGTGTGCGCGGCATGCGTCTCGACGATGACGGCCAGGACCAGGTAATCGGTCTCATCACCATGGAGCCCGGCAGCGGCAACACCGTGATGGCAATTTCCGAGAAAGGTTTCGGCAAGCGGAGCGACCTCGAGGGCTATCGTGTGACCAACCGTGGCGGAAAAGGCGTCAAGACAATGAACATTACCGACAAGACCGGCAAACTTGTAGCCTTCGAAAGTGTTAATGATGAAAACGACCTTGTGATAATCAACCGTTCGGGCATCACGCTGCGCTTCCATGTGAGCGACATCCGTGTGATGGGCCGTGCCACACAAGGCGTCCGCATCATCAATCTTGAGAAACGCGGCGACTCCATAGCCTCTGTATGCTGTGTGGAATCGGATCCGGAAGAAGAAGTGGCGGCAATTGAAGAAGGCGAGGAACTTCCCGGCCTGAGCGATGCCGAGCTTCAGGAAACCGACACTGATGCCGAAGAAGCAGGAGCCGACAGCGCGGATGACGAAAACGAAGAAAACGAAACTAACGAATAACACTCTAATTTCAAAATCATGAAAAGAATCGCATTAGCAGCCGCAGCCTGTCTCGTCGCAGCAGGTGCATCGGCCCAGTTAAGTGTGGTGAAAGAAGCCGAACGCGCAATGAAAGGCAACGCTTCACTCGAGGAAGTGGAAAAAATCATAACTCCCGCTTTCTCAGACCCACAGACCCATGAGATGGCACAGACATACTATGTGCCGGGCAAGGCGGCTTTCAACAATGCCGACATGCTGATGGTGCAGCGCCAGCTCGGTCAGCTCGATGACAAGGGCATACAGACCATGGCCAACTGCCTTCTGGAAGGATTCCGCTATTTCCAGAAAGCGTTCCCCCTGGATTCCATACCCGATGCGAAAGGTAAAATCAAACCCAAATACTCCAAGGATATGGTCAATGTACTCGCAGGCCATTATCTGGACTACAACAACGCCGCTGTAGACTTCTGGGGTGCCCAGAACTTCCAGGGCGCCTACGACGCCTGGACAATCCTGCTGGATATGCCCAAAAATCCGGCGATTGCAAAAGCGCTTCCGGCCGAACGTCAGTTTGCCGACACCACTCTGTCGGAACTTGCTTTCAACCGCGGTCTGGCTGCCTGGCAGATTGAAAAGCTTGATGACGCACTTAATGCATTCAAGCAGGCCAAGAGCATGGGCTACAACAAAAAGCAGCTTTACGACTATGCCATAGCTGTGGCAAGCCAGGCCAAGAACGGCGATGAAGTGCTTGCATGGGCCAACGAGGCTATTCCGATGTACGGCAAAGAAGACGACAGCTATATCCGCCAGATTATCAACAGCCAGCTCGAGGCCGGCGAATACGACAAGGCAAAGGCTTCGATCAACGCCGCCATTGCTGAAGATCCCGGCAATTCCCAGTATCAGTGGGTACTCGGCATTATCTACAACTTCCGCAAGGATGAACTGCGCCGTGCTGTGGCCGGTGAGCAGAACCTTACTGCCGATGACCCCAGAGTAAAGGAAATCGACCAGCTTCACGCCGATACCCGTGCCGCTTTCCAGAAGGCAATCGAGCTTAATCCGGAAAATGGCGAGGCCTATGCCGGTCTTGGCATGATTACTTACGAGGATGCACAGGTGGCTGATGCCGCTGCTCCGGTAAATGCTCCCCAGAGCTACTACGATGAGAATGTGACTCCCCTGCTGAAGAAGGCCGCAGAATGCTATGAGAAGGCTGTGGCTCTGAATCCCGAGGACCGCAACTCTCTGACTGCCCTGCGCACCATCTACTACAACCTCAACGACAACACCAACATGAACCGTATCGAGCAGATGATCAAGCTTCTCTAAGCTCAACGATACCATAACCCAAGCGGGTGCCGTGTCAACTGACACGGCACCCGCTTGGGTTTCGGAGTGGAGGCATCCCTGCCTCCACATCTCAAAATATAAAGCGAAATCACGTGTGTATAACGCCCGGGGGCTGTGGAGGCAGGGATGCCTCCACTCCGGGGACGTCATAGCGCCTCCGGAAAGCCGTCGGTGGCGATTACCTGCGTACCGCCGTCGGGAGCGGAAAGCACAAAGAGAGCCTCCACACCGTCGAGACTGTCAATCATGGTGCGTGCATCGGCATAAGGCATGGCCATCGCGGCAGTGGCGAGTGCATCGGCAAGCGCACATTCGCCGGCCATGACCGACACGCTGAGTGTCTCGGAAAGTACCGGCAGACCGCTGAGCGGACTAATCGTATGACCGACACGGCGACCGTCGGGAAGCAGCCGGAAATTGCGGTAGTTGCCGGAAGTGGCCAGGGCAGCATCGCGCAGCTCTATGATGCGCAGTCTGTCGTGCATGGCGGAGCCGTCGGGCGCCGATGAGGGGGCGTCAATCTGGATGCGCCACGGACGGCCATCAGGATTCATGCCCCGGGCATTGATTTCTCCGCCTATCTCCACCATAAAATCGTTGCAGCCGTTGCGCGACAGCAGCGAGGCTATCCGGTCGACACCATAGCCTTTTGCAATGGCCGAGAAGTCGAGTCTCATGCTGTCGGCGCTGAAACATACCTGTCCGTCGGCAACATTGCATTTATGCAGGCCGGTACGACTGAGGGCAAGCGCAATGGCGGCGGAGTCCGGTTTGCCTTGCCTGCGGCCCGGCCCGAATCCCCACAGCTCAACCAACGGTCCGACGGTAGGGTCGAAACTCCCCCCGCTGACATCCCACACTCGACGCGACAGGTCGAGAACCCCGGTCACGAGGCTGTCGGCCCGCATATCGCTGCCGGCGTTAATGCGGGCTATCGTCGAGCCGGGATTGAACATGCTCAGCGACTCGTCGACAGAGCGCAGTACAGCATCAATGGAATCATCGAGCTGTTGCCCGGACTTATAGCTGATGTTGAAAGTCGTGCCCCATACAGCTCCCGAATAATTATAAAAATTTTCGTTACAGCTTGCAAGAAATAAAAATAATGCGTAAATTAGCGGCGTAAATCGAAATCTTTTCATATCTATTAAATTTCAACACTCAAAATTATAAAAAAACTGCAATATGGACAAACTAATCCACAGCAGTTTTGTTAAAGCCATTGGTTGATTTCACTAATCTATCTAACACTTTCTGAATCATGAACCGCAATTATGTATTCTTGGCCCAGGGTTTCGAAGAAATCGAGGCTCTTACAGTGGTGGATGTACTCCGCCGCGCCGGCATGGACGTAAAGACAGTGTCGATTTCCGCCTCCCGTCACGTGGTTGGCGCACATGGTATCGGTGTGACTGCCGACCTGCTTCTTGACGAGGCTGACTATGCCGATGCCGAATTCCTGATACTTCCGGGCGGTATGCCGGGTTCTACGAATCTGTATGAATGCGCTGCGCTGCAGACAGTTCTCACCGAACATGCCGCCAAGGGCGGCAAACTGGCCGCGATATGTGCCGCGCCGGCAGTGGTGCTCGCGCCTCTCGGCCTGCTCAATGGCAAGGAAGCCACCTGCTATCCCGGCTTTGAAAAAGACTGTCGTGCCGCAGGAGCGATTATGCGCGATGCTCCGGTGATAGCGCTCGACAAGCTTATCACAGGCAACGGTCCGAGTGCGGCTCTGCGTTTCGCCCTGGCCATTGTAGCCAACGCCATGGGTGAGTCCCAGGCCCAGCAGGTAGGGTCGGGCATGCTCTTCTATCCCAAGACAATGAACTTCTATTTCTGAATAAGCTCTGCTAATCAGGATTACAGGATGCAGTATGGATGCGCCATGGCGCAGCTATACTGCATCTTGTAATCCTGACACGGGCGAGGATTCCGCATATTCCCGTTTCAGAAGGAATTAACTCACTCCAAACTCTAATTGCCAAGGAACCACAATAAGCCCAATTAGACTTAATAAGCTCAATAAGCCCAATTAGCCCAATTAGACTAATTAGCCTAATTAGCCCAATCACCCCAATCACCAATCACCAGTCACAACCCCCAAAAATAACACTCCCGATGCCAGAAACATTTCTTCCTCAAAAAGGGAACTACCGCAATCTTATAGCATTTCAGAAGGCTCAGTGCATATACGATATAACCTGGTATTTTACCCATAAATATCTGGCAAAAGGCGACCGGACCATCGATCAAATGGTTCAGGCTGCCCGTAGCGGTCGGCAAAATATTGCCGAAGGTTCGGCGGCTGCCGCCACATCGTCGGAGACGGAAATCAAGCTGATTAATGTTGCACGGGCAAGTCTGCAGGAATTGCTGTTGGATTATGAAGATTTCCTCAGAGTGCGGAATTTAAAGCAATGGGATGTGAATTGTGAAAAAGCAGTCGCGACCAGGCGTGTTTGCTCGAAACATAATGATTCGGCATTTTATGTTGATAAAATCAAAGAGCGTTCTGCCGAAACAACAGCCAACATCGCTATTACGCTGATTCATCAGGTAGATGTCTTTTTGCGCCGACTGCTTGAACGGCTGCAACAAGACTTTGTGAAAAACGGCGGCATCAAAGAGCAGATGTTCCGTGCAAGAATCAACTACCGCAATAATCCAAACAACAAAATCAACACCTGCCATGAAGCATAACGTTAACATTTATTGTCGAACCGGCTCTAAGAGCCGGCTCTAAGTCTTACTTGATATGGCGGTACATGTTGTGGAAATCGCGGCGGGAACCGAAGACGGTGAGGATGTCGCCGGTCGATACCTTCTGCGACGGATTGTTGATGTCGAGAATTTCCGGAACCGGACGGGCGATGCCCATCAGATTAAGCTTGTCCTTCGGACGGGCTGCCGCCACGAGCGACAGACGGTAGTTGCGCTCCAGTTCAAGGTCGGTGTAGGCCAGTCCGACAAAGAAGTCGGGTACGGTGAACTTGAGTACGAAATGGTCTTCGTCGACGGCAAGCGACTCGATGGCGGTGCCCAGTTCCATTTCATGCGACAGGTCGGAGGCGGCCCTCTGTTCGGGCGTGATGATGCGGTCGATGTCGAATCCCTGCAGGATGGACTCGTGCAGCTTGTCGACGGCGCGGGCATAGATATGCTTCACGCCGTTCTGTTTCAGCAGAGCCACAGTCTTGACGCTGGCTCCGAAATTCTCGCCTATGGCCACAATCACCAGGTCGACATTTTTAAGCGGCAGCACGCCTAAGGCGGCCTCTTCGGTAGTGTCGATCAGATATACGGTAGAGATATATTCCTTGATGGCCTCGACGCTGCTCTGGCACATGTCGGCGCCAATGACTTCATGACCCATGTCGGTAAGGTCGCGGGCGAGGTTTGAACCGTATATGCCCAGTCCGATGATCAGATATCGCATGTTTTCAGATTAATTTATGATTACGTTTTCCTTAGGATAGTGCATGGCGGTGTCGCGGCGGGAGCCGGCGAATCCCAGCAGGATGGATATTACTCCGACGCGGCCGAGAAACATTGCCGTACAGAGCAGCACCTTGGCCCAGATGCCCAGGTTTGCCGTGGCTCCGAGCGATGTTCCCACTGTGAATATGGCCGAGACCACCTCGAACACGGCTTCGCGGGTGCCCAGCTGCGGTTCGGCGAGCATCAGCAGTATGGTGTAGACGAATACCGAGAGCACCGAGAGCACCAGCACCGCATTGGCTCGCCGCACAGAGTCGCGGGCAATGCGCCGACGGAATGCCACAGCGCCGCCCTGTCCGGTGATGATGGCACGCAGATTGAGTGTCACCGTAGCCACTGTGTTCACTTTGATGCCTCCGGCCATCGACTGGGAGCCGCCGCCGATCCACATCTGTATCATCACCATCAGGAGTGTGACCGGCAGGAACGATGCCGGGTCGACCGAGGCGAAGCCGGCGCTTCGTGGGGTCAGCGAGTTGAATACCGACTGGACGGTCTTTTTGTAGGTGTCCATGCCTTCGAGGGTGTTGTGGCTTTCGAGGAGGTAGAACGCCACAGAGCACAAGGCGAGAATGGCGAGGGTTGTGATTACGGTCAGTTTGGTGTTGAGGCTGTAGAGGTGTACAATGCGGTCGGGCTGACGGCGGCGCACCATCCAGGCGGCGGCGCGTCCGAGATAGTCGGAAATGCTGTCTTTGATGTTGACAAGAATGGGAAAGCCTATGGCGCCTGCGAGAATCAGTATGGATGTGACTATGTAGATGCTCTGGTCGCCTGCCATCATGGCCGGGTTGCCCATGCCGCCTTCGATGCTGCTGAATCCGGCGTTGCAGAACGACATCACCGAGTGGAATGCACTGAACATAAGCCGTCCGTCAAAATCCAGATCCAGCTCCGGCGGTATCGTAAAGTATATCATCACAGCTCCGACGGCCTCTACGGTGAGTGTGAACATCAGAATGTAGAAAAGGGTGGGGAGCAGGGCGTTCATGGTCTTGGAGTATATCAGGTCGCGGACCATGAGCTGGCTGTAGATGGATGTAGTGCCGCTGAAGAAGAGGGCGAAGAAGCTGGTGAACGTAAGCACTCCGAGTCCGCCGATCTGAGCCAGACTGCCGAGTATGAACTGGCCGAACGGAGTGAAGGTCGAGGCGATGTCGACGGTAGTCAGTCCGGTAATGCACACCGCCGAGGTGGCCACGAAAAGCGAGTCGGCGTAATCGATGCCTGAGTAGGTGCATCGCGGCATCATCAGCAGCAGTGAGCCAAGCAGTATGAAGAAGAGGAAACTTCCGGCCAGCAGCATCGAAGGGTTCATGCGCCTTCCGGTGAGTCGGGTGAGTCCGAAGCATAGTTCGACAGCCGAGTATGCGCCCAGGACTCCGTACAGGAATTTGCCGCTGTACAGCAGCGAGTCCAGCGCCGGAATCCACGGATGCAGCGGACGTGGATAGAGCCATGGCAGCAGGGTGACCAGCACAGCGATGTCGACAATCCACTTCAGCAGCTTCGACTGGCGCACAGTCTGGCGATAGTTGAGCAGCAGATTGTATAGGATATTGATAATGAAGACGCCCTGCGCCACACGCAGAAAGGCGCGCATGTGCAGGGCTTGTCTTATTTCGAGGTCGAAGCCGGCGAATATCACCAGTATGGCGATACAGAACACCGACATCAGCATGGTGAGGATGCCGAGCAGCCGTGATATCTGCCGGATTGTGGCTACGAAATGCTGCAGGAAACGCCCGTAGCGGTAGCTCATCAGGCGGAATCGGTAGCGTAGACGCTCTAACATCCTGGGGGATTGTGGTTGAAATCTGCGTCAGACTTTTTTCATCTTGAATCCGGCATAGAGGCCGTCGTACGATTCAAGGAGCTGTACCATGGTGCCGAAAGTGCTGTTGCCGGCAATCTGCGACACGGTCTTCATCACCTTTATAAGTCCGGACACATCGAATGTGAGGCTGAGGGTGTTGACAGCAAGAGTGGCGCGGGCGCTGATTTTGCCTATGTTTATTTTGTTGAAGGCTTTGAAATTGAACACCAGATAACCCTGCTCGCCCTTTTCGATGGTGCCGGAGAGGGTGCCGTGTTTCATCTGCATTGTGAAGTTGCCGTCGCGGTCGGCTTTGAACTGCAGGTTTGTAAGTCCGGCGGTCTTATAGTAAGGCTCGAGTTTTTTCTCGATTGTCGCGCCGGCGGCAGCTCCGCCGATGTTCTGCAGGGCGTTGTCGCTTGCGAAGTCGACAGCCGGGCCGGTATACACCCATTCACCTTCGAGCTGTGAGGGGTCGACATCCTTGTCGGACAGGACGTTGCCGACGATGTTTCCGAGTATGTTCTCGAGCTGGCTGCCGCTGTCGTCGCTGCTGCCTGAGCCTCCGAAGAGGCCTTTGAGGTCGAATGCCGAGGCGGGTGCGGAGCAGATGGCGGCAGCAAGCAGTGCGGCGCCTAATTGTTTCTTCAGTGATTGTGTCATGATGTAGTTACATAGAGATTTCTGCCTCATGCAGAATCTGGTCAGCGCTGGCGTCCTGATCTTTGAGGCGTTTGTCGATCTGTTCGAATATAGAGTTGTTGGATTTGAATTCGGGCACTATGTGTTTCATCTCCTCCACAAGTTTCTGACGGCTGCCGTCATCGATGCATTTGCGGAGCATCTTAAGGTGCTCCATCACATCGTTGTATTCATAGATACGGACTTTGGCAATCATGATTTTCTTATGGCGGGTGGCGATAGTGGTCTCGCGGTCGTTGAGCAGTTCCTCATAGAGTTTCTCGCCCGGGCGCAGGCCGGTCTCGACTATCTTTATGTCTACGTCCGGACGCATTCCTGCCAGCTTTATCATGCGTCGGGCGAGGTCGTAGATTTTGACGGGCTTGCCCATGTCGAATATGTAGATTTCGCCGCCGTTGCCCATGCATCCGGCCTCGAGCACGAGCGAGCATGCCTCCGGTATGGTCATGAAATAGCGGATTATATCCTTGTGGGTCACGGTCACCGGGCCGCCTTCGGCAATCTGGCGGCGGAACAGAGGTATGACCGAACCGTTGGAGCCGAGCACGTTGCCGAAGCGTGTGGTGATGAACTGTGTGGTGCGACCGTCGACAGTCTTGCGCAGATGATAGAAGAGCGACTGCACATAGATTTCGGCTATGCGTTTGGAGGCGCCCATGACGTTGGTAGGGTTGACGGCCTTGTCGGTGCTGACCATCACGAACTTCTCCACATTGTATTTCACGGAGAGGTCGGCTATGATTTTGGTGCCGAATACGTTTGTGAGCACAGCCTCGCACGGGTTGCGTTCCATCATTGGCACATGCTTGTAGGCGGCGGCGTGGAATACATATCGCGGACGGAAGGCGCGGAAAGCGAGTTCCATACGCGTGGGATTGGCCACATCGCCTATATAAAGATGTATGGTTGCGCCGGGGAAGGCGGCCTCCATCTGAAGCTGGAGGTCGTGCATGGGGGTCTCGGCCTGATCGACGAGTACAATCTCGCTTGCTCCGAGAGTGGCCACCTGATTGACAATCTCGCTTCCGATAGAGCCGGCTGCACCGGTAATCATCACCACCTGATTTCTGATCAGGTTCTTGATGGACGACATCTCGGTGCGGATCGGTTCGCGTCCGAGGAGGTCTTCGATGCGGATGTTCTGTACGTGAGTAGATATTTTAGGCTGATTGTCATCATTGGTGTCGAACTCTTCAATCTGGTTCAGCATCAGCAGGTGAATGTTGTTGTTGAGGAAGGCATCGGCCAGTCCGCTTCTCATCAGTTCAATCTGCGAGGCGAGGAAAATGAGGGTTTCGCAACGGTATTTTGCAAAAATGTCGGCGATTTCGGCTTCGCTGTAGGTTTCTACCGGAATGCCGTTGAGCGAGTTTTCGTGGCGCTGGTGGTCGAGGCTCAGCAAGGCCACCGGCTTGAATCGTCCTTCTGTCTCGATTTTCAGAGCCGAAGCCAGAACTACCGAGTTTATGCTCGTGCCGAGCATGATCACACGGGTACGCTCCTTGTCGATAGCGGTGATGGAAGTGTAGAGATACTTGATTACCAGGCGTGTGATTACCATGAAAGAGAAGCTGAACACACCGATGATGAAAAGATTCCATACGCTGAAGTACACCATGTCGCCGAAACTGGAAAGCAGCAGCGAGCTGATGACGAGAATCATCGACGCGGAGCCGATAAGCAGCACTATGCGGTATACGTCCTCTATTACCGACAGTCGTACGATATACTGGTTGGTTTTAAGGGCTATGCACAGTGTGGCATACACTAATGTGACAAGAAGAGTCTTTGCTTCTGACGAAAAGATCCAGCCATGCAGAATTTCGGTAGGGTGGGGATTGAAACTGAATGTGATAACACAGCTCAGGAGCACTACCAGCATATCGGCCATAAATACCATCCATCTCGGACTTGGGGCCTCGATAAAAGCGTGGGCGAGTCGGGAACTCGAGATAAACTTTAGAATCTTGTGTCTCATAATGGAATATGGGGTTATGTCTTTGCGGTCGCACATCGCCGGCATAGCCTTGTGCGGGGTATCTTTATTCTCTGAATTTGGAAATTATAAAATAATAGGCGGAAATTTGCTTTGCAAAGTTACGGCTTTTTATGTATTCTTGCAATTGTCAAGCACAAAAAGTGCCGAAAAACATGTTTTTTGGGTTCCGCAGGCCGTTTTTTGCCTCTGCTATGCGGAATGTTTGGAGAAATTTCACTAACTTTACAAAAAAATTGTAAAACCGCATTATCAAAGCATGCAAGTATATTTCAGAGCCTTGACGGCTATTGTGGTGCTGTGGGCAGGTCTGGCGCTTGCGCCGGGTGCGCAGGCGCAGGAGGAATTCAGACGCGACCTCGAGCAGGTGGCCTTTGTCCCGAAGGGGCAATGGATTGCCGGCGTAAGTGTCAGTTATTCACAATCTTCTCAGGATAATTATCAGTTTCTCGTATTTGAGAATCTCTCGGGCGACACCTACACATTCAAGGTAAGCCCGATGGTGATGTTCGCCTTTAAGGAAAATCTGGCGGCCGGCGGTCGCTTCGCTTATTCGCGTCAGCGCACCAAGCTCGATGCGGCAAGGGTGGTGCTTGATTCGGAAACTGACTATAAGGTTGAGAATCTGTATTA
>CAMWUD010000036.1 GCA_947177365.1 uncultured Porphyromonadaceae bacterium
ATAAAAATATTGTGTAGTTAACAAAGATTAACAAATGGGGGGGGTAATTGTGATTAAATGCTTAACTTTGTGGGCGAAAGCCAAGCGTCCTGCTGTCAGAGGGCAGCAGAATACGGCATAGCTGCGGCACTGTGCGCAGCTGTTCAATGTGATTTCTCATAATACTTGGAAAATAAAACCACACTGATTTCACATCGGCGGGCAGACTGCGCGAAACACACACAATCTGGCCGCCTTTTTTACGGCCAATCCTTTTCGTATATATAATCGATTATATCAATTCTTTTAACCAACTGTCACATGAAAAAAACTCTATGCGGATTCTTCGCGCCCGCAGCATTGCTGTTCGGACTGGCTGCAGCCTGTCCGCAGGATGCGCACGCCGGCTACGGCAGAATCTACATCATCGGCGTCGACACCCAATGGACTCCTTATACACAGGAGTACAGTGAATTCTTTGCCGACAAAGTGCTTGAAGAGGCAGCCCCGGATGTCTATGAGGGCACCTTCCAATTTGATAAGGACAGGCCTCTCGCGGAAGTCTCGTATTTCCGTTTCTTCAGCGATTTTGTCCCAAACGATAACTTTCACTGGAGAGAGAACTGTATCTGTCCGTTAGCGGATATATGGTGTGAGGACACAGATGTGGCCGGAATATTCAGCTCCTCAGCTGTATACGATGAGAAGCTGCTGCCGTCGTCCACCGAACCGGGAACATGGATGCTTAAAAGAGGTGAGTATCATCTTGTCGTAGACCTGAACAAGAAGGTATTCACAGCCATCGACAAAAACGTGGTGCTGATGGTGCCTTCGACCGACAGTCGTACTCCGTCGCTGGAAACCGCCGGCGATTTCGCCAATCTGAGTCAGGCTACATATATGCCGGCCGGCGACTACAGCTTCAGCCTCTACAGTCTGGCCGATGGAAAGTGGCTGGATTTTGAAGATGATAAGAATAATACTGAAATGTCAGACCGAAGTCTGTGTGTTTCTGAGGAAAGACCCTCTGAATATATGACTTTGACAAACTGGCCCGGCGGAGTATTGCAAACGCGATATGAAGATTATTCGGATTACTGGATTGCGACTGTGGAACAAGAAGTTTATGTCCACAAGCCTACCCCGGCCTCTGTTGAGCAGCTCTATATTGTAGGCGACTGTACCGGCTGGATGTTCGACAATGCCATTGCCGGACAGCCGCTCGACGACTCAGGCATGTTGTGGAGCGTCGAGGTGCCGGCCGGAGCGCAGAATTTCAAATTCACAGGCGATCTGTCATGGGACATAAACTACGGAGTGAAGGCCACTCGCCGTAGCGCCGAAGGCGGTGTCACCTGCTATCTCGCTTTCAACGGCGACAACATGACATTCGACACTCCGCTGGAAGCTCCACTGACTATTACAGTCGACCTCAAGAATATGGTGGTGAACCTTCCCGCAGGCCTGCCCATAACTCCGGGCAGTGAAACAGCCGCTCCGGAAGATGTGCTTTACGTGCTGAACAAAACAGATAAAATCATGCCCTATGACGGCATGTCGCAGTTGGTGGACTCAAAGTTCATAAAGCTCTATCCCGATGGCGAGGGCAACTACAGCGGAGAGTTCATGTACACCGGACCGGTGACTGTGGTAAGCTCCCGCGATGCCGGCCAGGGTGTCGGCAGAATAGTGCCGATGGTAAGCGACTATGTGCTGACTCTGTCGGAAGGACAGGCATATACCCGTGCCGTGAACGGCGATGAGCCGGGCTACTGGCGTCTGCCGAAGTCAAACGGCTGTCTCAATACGCCCGTCACCATGACGGTGACTCCGGGCGAGCAGCCTGTGGTGAAATTTGTGTTCCAGAATGAAGTGCCTGCGACCGGTAGTCCCTTGTATCTTATCGGAGACCCGACCGGATGGAACAATAACGACGACAGCTATGAACTCAAATACACAAGTAATGGCTATAATTACGGTGAGTTCTATTTTACAGCAGACCAGGGTCAGTATGATTACGATTTCGGTGACAATCTGCTTCAGTTCCGCTTTGCCAAAACGCTTGGAACATGGGACAGCTATGCTTTCATAGGCAGTGGTTATGAAGATTTCAGGATTGTTCCTGTAGAGCGTGAATATTACGGCAGCGCCTATGACGGAGGACTGTCGAACTGGGCTATAACCGGATGGAATGGCGGCTGGCTGTACATAGCCGTGCATCAGGAGAACCGCACCATACAGATTTCCGAATCGCCCATCGCCGGCGTTGGCGAGTTCATCGACCCGTCGGACAACAAACCCTTTGCAGAAGGTGTATATAACTCATATGTGTCGGACAACGGTTACGAACCGGGTCTGCCGACTCTCAGATACGAAAGTCTGGAAAAGATTGCCGACGGCTGCTATCTGGGTGAAAGCACCTTAGGTTCCGAGCCGGTGTTCCGTACCCGTCAGCTGCCCATCGGACATCA
This sequence comes from uncultured Porphyromonadaceae bacterium, assembly GCA_947177365.1. Taxonomy (GTDB): domain Bacteria; phylum Bacteroidota; class Bacteroidia; order Bacteroidales; family Muribaculaceae; genus CAG-873. Next base: position 2,451 of record CAMWUD010000036.1, read on the forward strand.
TGAACCCGAATGGTTAGGCTCATACACTCTGTCGGCTCTCAATCCCGACGAACTGGTGTATGACGACTTCGGAGTGGCTGAAATACCCTTCGAGAACCGCAACTATGTAGGCACAGAGACTCCCGAGCCTTTCCGCCTGGGTCACGACAGCTTTATCCGCGAATGCCTTGTGGATCTCAACAACAACAAGGCATACTTCAGCCGTATCAACCGCCGCATCTATATAGGCGGCGAGCTCACAGGCTTCCCGCAGGCCGGATATGCCGACCGTGAGAAACTCCGCGACATATCCGTATACGGCGGTGGCGGCATATACAACATGCCCGCCGGAAATCCCCGCTTTATACTCAGCCAGAGAATCAGCGGCATCAACAGCACCGCTTTCGGTAAACCTCTGACCTTGGGACTGGCCGACAGTGTTGGTCGCGCTCCCGATTATATAAGCACTATCTTCGAGCGTGAAATAGAGCTGCAGAACTGGAAGGGCGGTGATGTGTTCATCTGCAACAATGCCATCTATGACCTCTCGCAGCTTAGCGAAATCAAGGTGGGCAGGTATCTCAACTATGTGTCGATGACGCAGGACAGCAACGACAAGTATGTATATACCGCTCAGTTGCCTTACAGCCTTGAGGCAGGCCAGAATGTCTCTATGGCGTTTACAATGATGATTCAGGGCGAGGAACTCCCGCTTGGCAACGGACAGTATTTCAACGGTACCCAGACTGATGTCCAGCGCCCTGTGACCGCCGGTGACAATGTGCGTGAAGTATGGGCCGGAAGCTGGGGTGTCTTCAGTCTGCCTACCGTCAGCGGCAGCGGTGTGATCGCTGTGCGTCTCGATCTCAGGACCATGAAAGCCGAATTCGACCTCAGCCAGACCGAACACCGTGATGCCTATGAGGTGGTGTCGGCTTCCAGCCCCGAGCTCGACGGTACAAGTGCAGTGCGCTCTGCCGTACAGGAAGGCGCCGTGACTGTCGACCTTCAGGTGACCGAGGCGAGCGAAGGCGGCTATGAATTCAACCTCACCACCGACGGCGGCAGCATAATCAAGCCCAAGGCCGGACAGGAGGAAATTCGCTTCGGCGCCGATGGCTGCTGGACCGGTGATTTCGTAGTGGAGACACCCTCGCGTAGCTCCGGACGCAGCGCCCGCAGCGTGGCCCGTGCGGCATCTACAGCCAAGTGGCATTTCTCTATGCCTGACAATATGTTCTCCGGACGCGTATCGCTGTTAGTTGACGAAAAAGCAGGCAAGATCACTGCCTTCTCGCCCGACTACAACCAGAGCTATTTCATTATCGTAAATCTACATAGGGCTTATGTAATCGATCTTGTGATTGAAAATATTCCAAAATTGCCCCGTCTGACCATGCATAGCGACGGCAAGTACTATGGAAGTTTTGAAATGTCTGAATGCAAGTCCGATGATTCAAGCGATTATAGCGGAGTACGTTTCGGCACAGACCTCTACGGAACTATCGGCATAGACCTCCCATACGACGCATATACCGCTACAGCCGACTTCAACAGCGCCAATGTGGTGGATTTCACTGCCATCGGGCCCAATAAATTCGGCGTGTCATACGCTGATGATATAAGACTCTATGGCCCGGCTGACAGAATCGGTGTCACCTACGACCCCGTGGAGCAAATCCTGACCATGGATGCCATCAACGCCGGCGTCGACAATGTGTCGGAGGAATCCGGTCTTACAGTACGCGGCGCCGTGGGCTGTCTGATTGTAGACTGCGGCAAGGCACAGCGTCTGACTGTATACAATCTGCAGGGCATGGCGGTGAAGACCGTCGAGCTGCCCGCAGGTGAGTCGCGCATAGCTCTGCCCGCAGGCCTGTACATAGCCGCAGGCGTGAAGGCTATCGTGAAGTGATATTGATTGACACAGCATTGTCAGACGGCCCGGAGCGTTCTCGCTCCGGGCCGTCTGTGTTTCGCAAAAGCGAAAATTACGGGCTTGATAGCCGGTATTAACAAAAAAATAGTTAACTTTGAAGTCGCTTCCAGCGTTACACTAACAAGAAAAACAGATAAAGATATGGAAACAACACGTCAAGCCAAAATAGCACGTCTCCTTCAGAAAGAACTGAGCGAGATTTTCCGTCAGCAGACAGCCAAGACCCACGGAGTGATCATATCGGTTAGCGCCGTGAGAGTTACTCCCGACCTGTCGATCGCCCGCGCTTACCTGTCGGTATTCCCCTCCGACAACGCGCAGACAATCATGGAGAACATCAACCGCAGCGCCAAGACAATCAGATATGAACTCGCAGCCAAAGTGCGCTACCAGCTGCGCAAGACTCCCGAGCTGCAGTTCTATCTCGACGACTCCCTCGACTACATCGAAAACATCGACCATCTGCTCGAAAAGTAGGCCGCATGCTCAGTGCCCGCATAGCCCTGCGCTATCTCTTCGCCAAAAAGCGCCATACCGCCGTGAATGTAATATCCATCATCTCGCTGGCGGGTGTGGCTGTGGCCACCGCCGCGATTGTGGTGGTGCTTTCGGTGTTCAACGGCTTCTCCGACCTCGGCGCGAACCAGGCCTCGATTGTCGACCCCGACCTGCTGCTCACTCCACGGCAGGGCAAGACCATAGCCGACGGCGACTCCCTCGCCGCGGCTCTGTCGGCCATGTCCGGAGTCAGGGCCGCCGCAGCGGTGGTGCAGGAACGCGGCCTGCTCATAAGCGGCGCCAACCAGGTGCCGGTACGCTTCAAAGGCGTTCCGGCCTCATATACATCAGTGGTAGGCCTCGACTCGATTGTCATCGACGGAGTGTTCCAGTCCGACAGCGCTGTAGGACTGCCGGCCGCCAACATATCGGTCGGAGTGGCCTATCACGGTGCCGTGTCGCCTTCCGCCGAGAGGATGGTCTGCCTCTATGTGCCCCGCCGAAAGGGGCGCATCAATCCGGCCAATCCGGCGGCGTCGTTCCGCGGCGACACCCTGCTGGTGTGGTCGGTGCTGCGCAGCGACGTGCAGGATTTCGACTCCGACATAGCCGTGATACCGCTCGCCGTGGCCCGGCGTCTGCTCGACTACAGCCATGAGGCCACAGCCGTGGAGGTGGCAGTCGAACCCTGGGCCGACATCGCCGACATTGCAGCGACAATCCGTCGCGCCAATCCCTCGCTTGAAGTGGCCGACCGCTTCCAGCAGCAGAGCGAGGCATTCAGGATGATAGCCATAGAAAAATGGATGACCTTCCTGATGCTGATATTCATTCTGGTGATAGCCTCGTTCAACGTGGTGAGCACCTTGTCGCTGCTGATAGTGGAGAAACGCTCCGACATAGAAGTGATGCGCACACTCGGCGCACCGCACCGGCTGGTACACGCCATATTCACATGGCAGGGCTGGATGATATGCATGTTCGGAGGTCTCTGCGGCATAGTCGCCGGCACTCTGCTGACACTCTGGCAGCAGTACGGCCACATAATAAAACTCAATGCCGACGCTTCGGCTCTTACCATCGACTACTACCCGGTGCGGCTCCAGTGGACCGACCTGCTGCTTGTGCTTGCCGTGATAGCGGCGGTATCGCTCGCAGCCGGCCAGACCGCCCGACTGTTCCGGCGCCGGAATAAGAACCGGCTCTAACAAAAAACACAAGATATGCAGACAATACTATTCCACTCCACCATATTCGGGCCGATACACTCCCGTCGTCTCGGCACCTCGCTCGGTGTCAACCTCTCTCCGTCCGACGGCAAGATTTGCTCTTTCGACTGCCTTTACTGCGAGGCCGGCTACAACGCCCAGGGTCCGGGCAAAAGCGGTCTGCCTCCGCGCGCCGAGGTGGCACGACTGCTTGAAGAGAAGCTGTCGGCTATGAAATCGGCTGGCGAGAAGCTCGATGTAATCACATTCTCCGGCAACGGCGAGCCCACCGTACACCCCGATTTCCCCGGCATAATCGACGACACCATAGCCCTGCGCGACAAGTATTTCCCCGAAGTGAAAATCAGTGTGCTCACCAATTCCACCATGCTCGGCAAAGAGGCTGTGGCGGAAGCCCTCGGCAAAGTGGACAACAATATCCTCAAGCTCGACAGTGCCGTCGACCGCACGGTCCGGCTGCTCGACCGCCCCGGCCCGTCTTACCACCTCGACGAAGTCATCAGGCAGCTCGGGCGTTTCGCCGGCACCGGCATAATCCAGACCATGATTACCCGGGGCAGCCACGACGGGGAGACCATAGACAACAGCACCGACGAGGAAATCGACGCGCTCATCGAAGCCTACCGCCGCATAGCTCCCCGCTCGGTGATGATATACTCGATCGACCGCCGCACACCCGAAGAAAGCCTTCAGCGAGTGGAACGCAGTCAGCTCGAAGCAATAGCGCAGCGCATCCGCCAGGCTACAGGCATAGAAGTCACTGTTGCGTAATTGAGGTATTTTGCGTAAATTTGCGTTGGAAATGGAAAACGGACGCGACAACGACAGCAATACACCCTCCGGAAAGAGCAACTGGCTGGGACGCTATATATCAGTGGCATCGCTGCTGGTGATAGCTTACTTTGTCTATCTGCTCTTCTTCAGCTCACACTCTGCCATGCAGAAAGTGGAATACCAGCGCGTAATCGACTCGCTCGAGCGTGAAGTCGCCGCGACGAACGACTCCGTGGCCTATTATCGCGACCTCAACCACCGGCTGCAGAGCGATCCGCGGGCTGTGGAACAGGTGGTCCGCGAGGAGCACAACATGAACCGTCCCGGCGAGGATGTCTATATAATGCAGCCCGGGAAATAGTCTGTCCGCTGCCGCAGCCACCCCGTCAACTGAAAAAATACAAAAAAATTGAAAAATAAGGTATTACAGGGCCTTGTGCCCGCAGGTCTGCTGCTGATAGCGCTGGCCACTGTCGAACCGCTGATACTCCATCCGTTCGAACCGGGCGGATGGTACGGCTACGTCTATACAGCCGGTGCGCTGCTGTTGCTTCTGTGCCGTCTGTTCACCACTCACACCGCCACCGACCTGCGCCTGCGGCGTCTCTACCGCATGGAAAGCTGGAGCGCGATTTTCTTCTGTGTCGGCGCTTTCTTCATATTCTATCCGGCAGGCAAGATGCGCGACTGGCTCGCGTTCACACTCGCCGGAGCCGCCCTGCAGATTTTCACGTCCATAATGATTCCCATCCGTCAGCGAAAAATCAATAAGAGATAATGGCTAAGAAATATGTGGAGACACCGCTGATGAAGCAGTACACGGAGATGAAAGCCAAACATCCCGATGCTGTACTGCTCTTCAGGGTAGGCGACTTTTACGAGACCTTTTCCGACGATGCCATCACCGCATCGGAAATTCTCGGCATCACTCTTACCCGGCGCGCTAACGGAGCCGCACAGTCGGTGGAACTCGCAGGCTTTCCACACCATGCCCTCGACACATACCTCCCGCGCCTGGTACGGGCCGGAAAGCGTGTGGCCATCTGCGAACAGCTCGAAGACCCAAAACTGACCAAGAAGCTCGTAAAGCGCGGCATCACCGAACTCGTCACCCCGGGTGTGGCCATGGCCGACACCGTGCTGTCGAACAAGGAGAACAACTTTTTAGCTTCGGTAAGCTTCAGCCGCGACAATGTGGGTGTGGCTTTCCTCGACATAAGCACCGGAGAGTTTCTCACAGCCCAAGGTACAGCCGACTATATCGACAAGATTATCGAATCGATGGCGCCGAAAGAGCTTATAGTGGAAAGCGGACGGCTCGACATGGCCTCGAAATGCTTCTCCACACATCCGGCCACCTTTGAACTCGACGACTGGATGTTCGCCTATGAGAACGCTGTCGAAAGGCTTCTGCGCCAGTTCGGCACCGCATCGCTCAAAGGCTTCGGCATCGACGGCATGACGCAGGCCATTGTGGCGGCAGGTGCCATACTCCACTATCTCGACCTTACCAAGCATACCCGCATCGGCCACATAACATCGATTTCGCGCATAGAGCAGGACCGCTTCGTGAGGCTCGACCGCTTTACCGTGCGCAACCTCGAACTTCTCGAATCGCTCGAGCGCGACGGCCGCTCGCTGCTTTCGGTAATCGACCGTACGGTAAGTCCCGGCGGAGCCCGTCTGCTCCGGCGCTGGCTGTCGTTCCCGCTGAAAGACCCGGCGGCCATCAACGAGCGCCTTGATGTGGTGGAATACTTCTTCCGCCGTCCCGACGACCGCGACGAGGTGTCGGATGCCCTGGCGGGAATGGGCGACCTCGAACGGCTTATATCCAAACTGGCCACACGGCGCATCACCCCGCGCGAGATTCTCGCCGTGGCCACGGCTCTTGACGCCGTGGAGCCTGTGCGCCGTCTCTGCCTCGAAAGCGATGTACCGGGACTGAAATCCATGGCCGGACGGCTCGACCTCTGCGAGGATATAAAGAGTCTTATACGCAGCCGAGTACGTCAGGACGCACCCAATGCCCTCGGCCGAGGCCCTGTGTTCATGGCCGGTGTCGACGAGGAGCTTGACCGCCTTCATTCGCTTTCCACCAACGGCAAGGAATACCTCTTGCAGATTCAGGCCCGAGAAAGCAAGGCCACCGGCATACCATCGCTCAAAATAGGCTTCAACAACGTGTTCGGGTACTATATCGAAGTGACCAACACACACAAAGACAAGGTTCCCTCCGAATGGATACGCAAGCAGACACTGGTGAATGCCGAACGATACATCACCGAGGAGCTGAAGACCTACGAAGAGCAGATTACAGGCGCACAGGAACATATCGACATCATTGAAAGGCGGCTTTACGAGGCCTTGCTCGACTCTCTGTCCGAAGCCATAGCGCGCCTGCAGAACAATGCGGCCATCATGTCGGCCATAGATGTGCTCACGGCTTTCACCGATGTGGCGCGCAGCTACCGCTACAACCGTCCGGTGGTCGATGATTCTCTGATTCTCAAGCTCGACGAGGCCCGTCATCCGGTAATAGAGCGTCAGCTCCCTCCGGGCGAACCTTATATAAGCAACTCGGTGGAGCTGCATAACGACCGCACCCAGATAATGATGATTACCGGTCCGAACATGTCGGGTAAGTCGGCTCTCCTGCGCCAGACAGCCCTGAATGTGATTATGGCTCAGACAGGCTGCTTCGTAGCGGCCGAGAGTGCCCATATCGGGGTGGTCGACAAGATTTTTACCCGTGTGGGCGCAAGCGACAATATCTCTTTAGGCGAATCCACATTCATGGTGGAGATGAACGAGGCCGCCGCCATTCTCAACAACGTTAGCCGGCGCTCGCTCATCCTGTTCGATGAGCTTGGACGCGGAACATCGACCTACGACGGCATCTCGATTGCCTGGTCGATAGTGGAGTACCTCCACCAGCACGGCGAGGAACATCCCAAGACTCTCTTCGCCACCCACTACCATGAGCTTAACGACATGGAGGCCTCGTTCGGGCGCATCGCCAACTACAATGTGTCGGTAAAAGAAATCGATGGCAAAGTGGTGTTTCTCCGCAAGCTCGCGCCGGGAGGCAGCCAGCACAGTTTCGGCATACATGTGGCCCGTCTGGCGGGCATGCCGCGTGAAATCATCGACCGCGCCGAGAGTGTACTCGGCCAGCTCGAACGCCACAACGGCGAGCAGGGCGAGAGGCCTAAAGTGGAAGTGGCCGACGGCATGCAGCTGAGTTTCTTCCAGCTCGACGACCCGGTGCTGGAGCAGGTACGCGACGCCCTCATTGGTCTTGATATCAACCGCCTCACACCCATCGAGGCTCTGACCAAACTCAACGACCTCCGCGGTATAGTTACCGCAAAGTGATATACTTCAACGCATTGCGGCGCAGACCCTGGACGCGCAGACGCGACACGGCGCTGCTGCCGAACAGACGGCGGAACTGACCTGCCGTCATCTCCGTCATGGCCTCGGGATTCAGTGCCGTGCGGCTTTCGTCGGGCTGAAATTCGGGCAGGTCGGTCGCAGGTCCGCAGTCGAGCGGACAGGCATAGCGGCAACAGTCACAGCCGTAGACCTTGGGCATCGGCGGCATGTCGTCGGGAAAGTCTCCACGGTGTTCGATGGTGAGATACGACAGGCAACGGCGGGCGTCTACCGAGCCGTCGGGTCTGAGTGCGCCTCCGGGGCATGCCCTGCGGCAGCGTCCGCAATGCAGGCACTCTCCCTGCGATGCCTTGTCGGCCTCGGCCTCACCTGTCCAGAGTATGAATCCTAACACCACAGCCATGCCGTAGCCCGGTACACAGACCATGCCGTTGTCGGCACGAAAGCCTATGCCTGCGTTCACAGCCCAGTAGCGTTCACGCATTGGGGCGCTGTCCACCACCACCCGGTATGAACCGCCCAGACGGGCGCATATGGCATCGGCAGCCCGGCCAAGTCGTTGTTTAAGCACATAGTGGTAGTCGGCTCCGAGCGAATAGTCGGCGAAATACTCCGAGCGGGCGGCAGGGCGGTAGTTGAATGCAGCCGCTATGACGGTGCGGGTGCCTTCGTGGAGCAGGCAGGGATTGCTGCGTATCTCAGAGTTGCGCAGCATATATTCCATGCCTGCATGCCGTCCCTGGCGCAACCAGCTGTCGAGCGCGGCCAGGTCGGCCTCGCCGCTTTCACCGGCGCAGGCAATGCCGCAGGCGCAGGCTCCTACGGCGGCCACGGCCTCCTTTATCAACGCGGCATTGGCGGCCGACACATCAGATGGTGCGGAACTCATAACCTTCGGACTTCAGCCACTCAATGGCCCGTGGCAGCGCTTCGATGAGATTGCGGCGGGCTTTGAGGGAATCGTGAAACACTATAATCGAGCCGTCGCGGGTATAGCGGCGCACGTTGTCCAGCACCTGCTCCGGAGTCAGACGCCGCGAATAGTCGCGCGTCACCACGTCGTACATAATCAGTCTGTAGTTCTGCCGGAGAAGGCGCAGCTGTCGGCGCCGCAGTATGCCGTGAGGCGGCCGGAACAGGAGCGAGCCGATAAGACCGTGGGCTTCGGCCACATCGGCCAGATACTCAGCCGCCGACACTTTCACACCCTGAAGATGGTGCATGGTGTGGTTGCCCACGCTATGCCCCCGCTGCCTCACTTGGTCGATAAGTCCAGGATAGCGGCGCACATTGTCGCCCACCATGAAGAAGGTGGCCTTGACTTCATGGCGGTCAAGTACATCGAGTACCCACGGAGTCACTTCCGGCACCGGGCCATCATCGAAAGTGAGGCATACAGTGCGTCGACCGGGTGTCTTTATACGCCATACCGCCTCCGGAAACAGGAGACGGTATGGCAATGGCGGTTGTTCGACAAACATATCGCGGACAGGTGTCAGAGAACAGAGTCGGCGGCCTCGCTGAGGTCGGACTTATCCATCAGCTGCATGGCGTAGTCGGCGGTTGTCTCGGGCTTTTTGCCGGCTTCGTATTCCTTGACCAGTTCATCGGTCTTCAGCAGCGAGTGATATACCTGGAGGTCGAATTCAAGATCGCGTCCTGCCTTGCGGTAGAGATACGAGGGCAGGCTCTGTGCGTAAGTGTTGATGCGGCTGTAACGCGGGAGTTCCTGGTCGACGATTTCACGTGCGGCCTTGAGGTCATCCTTGTTGCCGGTGGCCGCATAGAGGTCGAGATAAATCTGGATTTCTCGTACGGCGTGAGCTCCGGCGCGCAGCTGGGCCTTAGCGGGCAGTTTCTCTTCCATGAGCTGCATCATGTAGCGGGCCATGTCGTTGCGTGTCTCGGGCACAGGCAGATTGTTCTTGCGGGCGTATTCTTTGGCCTGCTCCGAAGCGGGCAGCGAACCGGTCAGACTCAGATCGAGGGCGGTCTGGAGCATTGTCTCGCGGGTGGAGATTACCATGCGCCGCACGGTCTCGTCGAGATAAAGCTTGTCGGAGTCGGCTGCGTCGAGTCCGCCCCAGCGGTATTTCTCCACGATATTGGCATAAGCCTTTTCTACAGTGGGCGATACCGGAGCCTGGTCGAAGGGAGTAATCTGGTCGGCCATGCCGGTGGAGTAGACATAGCGTCCGAATCCGTTGCGTTCGCTTTCAGGCACTGTCACGGCGAAATACACCGGGCGTTCCCAGCCCCGGGCGGCATTGAGGGCCACAAGATCCATGGTCAGGGCGCCGTTCTGATAGCGCCCGGCTCCTGTGTTGAAATTATGGTTCATGTTGGCGGGACGGAAGCCGAGGCTGTAGTTGACAGAGCCGGGAGCCATGTCGAAAGCCTTCACGGCGCCTGCCGAATCGCTGGCGATGTAGAAGTTGGGATAGCGCCATACTGCTGTCTCCGGATCCTGGGAATAGTAGTCGGTGAATGCGGTGACTGCATCGACAGGTTCGGGGATGGCAGCCGATGCGTCGGCCGGACGTATCAGCAGCGAGCGGTAGGCGAGGTTGCGCGGCTGCGCCATGATGTCGATGGGTCTGCTGCCGTGGTGGGGCATGCGGAGCGAGTTGACATACCACTCCGATGTGTAGTACGACAGGTTGATGACCTTGACATCCGTGCGGTAGCCTTCCACTTCCTGAGCATACCAGAGCGGGAAGGTGTCGTTGTCGCCGTATGTGAATATTATGGCGTCTTTATCTACCGACGACAGGTAGTTCATGCCGAAGTCGCGGGCGGTGTAGCGTCCGGAACGGTCGTGGTCGTCCCAGGTCTGCGACACCATCTGCAGGGGTACGGCTAGACCTATAATAAGCGCCGGGACAGCGGCAGCCCAGTGCAGGGCGGTCTTCTCCGTGCCGCTTTTCTCCGCGGCGCTTTTCTTTTTAAGCTTGTCGAGCAGTGCGCCCAGCCACATGCCTATGGCTGGCACGCCCATGCCGATCCAGATGGCAAAGGCGTAGAACGAACCGGCGAAGGCATAGTCGCGTTCACGCGGCTGTCCTGGTGTCTGGTTGAGGTAGAGCACAATGGCTATGCCCGTCATGAAGAAGAGGAAGAACACCACCCAGAACTGCTGTATGCCGCGCTCGGGGTGCGAACGGTGGCGGCAGAGCGACTGCCACAGCAGTCCGACGATGCCAAGCAGCAGGGGCAGCATATAGAATGTGTTGTGGCCCTTGTTTCCGCTGCCGTATTCTTCGGGCAGCAGGCTCTGGTCGCCCAGACGCATGTTGTCAATTGCCGGAATGCCTGAAATCCAGTTGCCGTACTGAGGCTCGCCGTTGCCGGGGATGTCGTTCTGGCGTCCGGCGAAGTTCCACATGAAGTAGCGCCAGTACATGTGGTTGAGCTGGTAGTTGAGGAAGTAGCGGAGGTTGTACTGGTAGTCCGACTTCATCATGTCGAAGTAGGGATATGTGCCCGGGGTGGCGCTGCGGTCGACCATCTCGGTGATGCCTTCGTGTTCGAGCACGGGGCGTACCATGTCGAGGGGAGCGGCGTAGATTTTGCCGCCGTGTCCGTCGTCCATCGACAGTTCGTCGACTGCGAAGCGGTTGAAAATCTCCTGAGGCACTTTCTTTCCGGGCATTTCCGACCATGAGCGGTAGCCCCGGTTGGCGCCTGGGTTGAACATGCGGGGGAATATCACCTTGGAAGCGGAGAAATAGGCGTATTTCGGGTCGCCGGGCACTTCGACGTAGCCGTCGGCCTCGTCGGGCGAGAGCTTTGTTTTCTTCACATATCGCGGAGAGGAGTTGTCGACCGGATAACCGTCGTCGCCGTAGAGAAGCGGGTAGACACCGCTGCCTTCCATTTCCTCTTTAGTGAGAATATAGCCTTTGTCGTCGAAGTACATCAGTTCGTGTACTGCGCCGTTATCGTCCTGATAGCGTTCGGTGTATAGTTCGTCGATTACGGTGGGGCCGTAGAAGAGGGGTGACTCGCCGTATTGCTCGCGGTTGAGATACGAAGAGAGGGTGAACACGTTGTCGGGCGCGTTCTGGTTCATCGGAGTGTTGGCGTTGGAGCGGATAAGGAGCAGCGCGTACGACGAATAGCCGATGAAAATCACCAGAATAGAAGTGGCCACGAGGTTGAGGATGCGTACCGGCACTTTCTTGCAGAAAAACAGCAGCCATACGCCAAGAGCGCCCAGCAGAAGGCAGGGCAGCACAGCCGAATGTCCGATAAGCAGTATGCCCGAAAGCAGCACACCGAGGAAGAACGACCATTTCATTGCCGAGGCGCTGCGCTGGCGGTCGAATGCCACCATGGACCATACCAGCACTGCCACTAACAGCACGGCATAGAAGAGTACACCCCAGTTGTAGCCGGTGCCGAAACCGTTGACAAACAGACGCTCGAAGAACTGGCTCATTTTCATTACTCCCGGCACAAGTCCGTAGAGAATCAGGCCTACCACAACACAGCTTACAGCCAGAGCTATAAGCGAACCGATGGCGTTGATTTTCTTGTATTTGCGGTAATAGAACACCAGTCCGATGGCCGGAATGCACAGCAGGTTGAGCAGGTGTACGGCTATGGAGATGCCTATGACATAGGCAATCAGCAGCAGATAGCGGTCGGAATGCGGCTTGTCGGCTCTGTTTTCCCATTTGAGTATGAGCCAGAACACCAGGGCCGTACAGAACGACGAGAAGGCATATACCTCGCCTTCGACAGCCGAAAACCAGAAGGTGTCGCTCCAGGTGTAGGCCAGTGCTCCGCAGAGGCCGCCGCCCATGATCAGAGCCATGCGCACCGGGGGAATCTCGGTCTCGTCGTCACGCACCACAAGCCGGCGTATCAGGTGTGTTATGGTCCAGAACAGCAGCAGTATGGTGCCGGCACTGAGCAGAGCCGACATACAGTTGACAGCCACGGCGGCTGTCGACATATCGTTGCCGAAAAGAGTAATGAAGAATCTGGCGGCAAGCATGAAAATCGGGTTGCCCGGCGGGTGGCCGATTTCAAGTTTCGCACCTTGAAGAATAAACTCCGGGCAGTCCCAGAAGCTCGCTGTAGGCTCGATGGTGAGCAGGTAGGTGACTGCTGCCACAAGGAAGCAGAACCATCCGAGCGAGTTGTTTATAATGTTATACTTTTTCATCTGAAATATGAATAATTGGCAAAGTTAACTAATATGCGCGTACAATAGGCCATTTTAAGTAAATTTAATAACTTTCCGCTTTCCAC
>CAMWUD010000037.1 GCA_947177365.1 uncultured Porphyromonadaceae bacterium
GAACGCAAGTTCCGCGACCGCGATACTGCCGACCGCCGGTTCAAGGACAAAGACCGCGACCGCCGCCACGATGACCGCCGTCCGTCCAGACGCAAAGACACTCTTGACGCCACCGACATACAGCCGGACAGCGAAAATCCGCTGGCAGCGCGCCGCAATCCCTACGCCCTGCGTTCGATTACCGGCAAGACCCCGTCGCTGCCCCGTCCCGAAGGCCCGATAATGCGTAGCCGCGGATGGAAAAAGAAATAGCCATACTGCCGCCTCAGCTTTTCGGCTCTACCGCTTACTATGCCACCGCAGCGCGCTTCGGCGACACTGCGGTGGACTATTCCATGCGTGCCGACAAGCGGTTCAAATCGGCCCACCGCTACAAAATTGTGGATACACGCGGTGAAATCTGCCTCACCATGCCCGTATGCCATCTGTCGGGACAGCGCGGCTGGAATGATGTGGAACTTTCCGACCACGGCCAGTGGTGGAAACTGCATCTGACGGCATTGGAATCGGCTTACGGCCGCACACCTTTTTTTGAATTCTATATTGACCGTTTTCTGCCTCTTCTGACAGACCCTGCCGAAAGTGAATACCGTACTGTGGGAGATATCGACCGCCAGGCCGACAGACTTGTCAGGCAAATCCTCGAACTGCCTCCGGCATTGGATATGCAGGATGTACCGCCGGAGCACACAGACCTCCGACGCCACGATTTCGACAGTATGAATGTTGAAAAATATTGGCAGATACGTGCCGACAAGCTTGGTTTTCATCCGAATCTGAGCATTCTCGACATGATTTTCAACATAGGACCGGAAAGTGCGTTAGTTATTAGAAAATAGCATTCATTTCTTCACTTATTTCATTTTTACTTCAATCTATCAATGACCCAGTACGACTTCGACGAAGTAATTGACCGCCGCGGCAGCTTCGCTACCAAATACGAGGAACTTGAGGAAAAATTCGGACGCAGCGACATTATGCCTCTCTGGATTGCCGACATGGACTTCGCCACACCACAGCCTGTAATCGATGCCCTGCACCGCTGTATCGACACGCGGGTGCTGGGATACACCACCGCTCCCGAATCGTTCTGGGACGCCATCGCCGGCTGGCTGCGCCGCCGCCATGGCTGGAAGCTCGAACGCAGCGACATCGACTTCCTGCCCGGAGTGAAGAAAGGCTTCGGACTGGCGCTGAATTACTTCACATCCAAAGGCGACAGGATTGTAATCCAGCCTCCGGTGTATCATTCGTTCCGCTCGGTAATCGAAGGCAACGGACGTGTTGTTGTCGACAATCCTCTGATACACGGCTCCGACGGCTCATACCGCATGGATCTTGAAGGCCTGGAACGCATAGCCGCCGAAGAACATCCGGCAATGCTTGTGGTATGCAATCCGCAGAATCCGGCAGGTGTGCAATGGCAGGCTGAGACTTTGCGCCAAGCCGCTGAAATCTGCCGCCGCTACAATATGATACTCCTGAGCGATGAGATATATGGCGACCTGCTGCTTGACGGACGTCACCATGTGCCTACGGCCATGGTATCGGACACAGCCGCCGAGGTGACCGTGACTCTCGGCGCTCCATCGAAGAGTTTCAATATACCGGGCATTTCAAGTGCATGGACTGTGGTGAAATCGCCTCGTCTCCGCGACGGCTTTTTCGCCTGGCTGAAGGCAAGCGAATTCGACACCGCGCCGACATGTGCCATCGCCGCCACTACTGCTGCATATACCCAGTGCGACCAATGGCTCGACGATGTACTCGCATACATAGCCGACAACTGCCGCATGGCCTGTGATTATATTGCAAAGAATATTCCCGGACTGAAAGTATCGGTGCCTGAAGCCGGCTTCGGTCTTTGGATTGACTTCACGGCTCTCGGGCTGAGTCATGACGAGATATGCGACCGGGTTTTCAACACAGGCCGTCTGGCCATCAACAGCGGGGTCACCTTCGGCGCAGCCGGTGCTGGCTTCATGCGTCTTAACGCCGGTGTGCCGCGCAGCGAGCTGATAAAAGGTCTGGAATTGCTAAGAGCCGCCTTCATCTAATGGACATACCATTTGTAAAAATGCACGGAATCGGCAATGATTTTGTGCTGCTCGACTGCTCTGCAGCTGTCTATGACGATTTAGCTTATCTGGCCCGCACTCTCTGTCGGCGTCGTTTCGGCATCGGTGCCGACGGCATGCTGGTGCTTTGTCACTCGACTGAAGCCGACTACCGTATGCGCATATTCAATGCCGACGGCACGGAAGCCCAAATCTGCGGCAACGGTCTCCGATGTATCGCCGTCTATGCTTATGAACACGGTATCTGCCGTAAATGCGAGCCTACGGTCGAGACAGGCGCCGGATTAAGACATATCGTGCTTCAGACTGACTCTGACAACCATGTGCTGTCGGTGACAGTAGATATGGGCACAGCCATAACCGATCCGCAGCTGATACCTGTCAACACTGTGACACCGTTTATCAACAGTCCTGTTGAAAACTGTGGAGAAAAGATTCGTCTTACAGCTTTGTCGGTAGGAAATCCGCATGGTGTTGTTTTTGTCGACGACCTTTACGACTGCCGTTTTGAATCGCTGGGTCCGCGTCTTGAATGTCATGAAATATGGCCGGAAAAAGCCAATATTGAATTCGTAAAAGTTATCGACAGGCATCATATAGCCATGCGTGCCTGGGAGCGTGGCGTAGGCGAGACTCTTGCATGCGGCAGCGGTGCCTGTGCGGCGGCAGCGGCGGCAGTTATTAATAGTCTTGCCGACTGGCCTGTGGAGGTCCAGTTGCCGGGCGGACAACTGACTATCGACGGCAGCTCCGGTCGTCTGCTCATGACCGGCCCGGCCACCGAGGTTTTCAGCGGAAAAGCGTTTTTGAAATGAATTTTTTGAAATGATTAATGATTAATGATTAATGATTAATGATAAATGTAATTATTAATGATAAATGATTCATGATTCAACTTTCGCAAGTGAAACCTTGGTAATGGGATAAAAAAACTCACGCCGAGTACCCCAATGGCTTTGCCATACCATAAAAAGAAGAGAACAATCGAATTGTTCTATAGTAGGCGCAGAGTTACGCAGAGAAGTTTTAGACAGGAGGTTGGTTGAAATCTGTAGGGACGCTCCATGGAGCGTCCGCCGCACGTGACAAATATCCAACAATTATCATTAATCATTTATCATTAATCATTTATCATTAGTCATTTATCATTCGTCATTATTATCATCAGTATGTTGATAACTTTGTAAAATACTTAAAACCAGCTATAAACCATGTTGAAACCATGTTGAAAGCTATGTAGAAAGCAATGTAGAAAACAATAAAATAGAAAACTCTTCACTTTCAACTCTTCACTCTCCACATTCCACATTCCACTTAAAACATTCCACTTTCCACTTCATGTAGAAAATGCTGTTGAAAACTGTTGAAAACTCATCAGTAAGTTTTCAATAAAAAGATTTGGAAAAACCAATAACAAGCATGTATATACAAAGGTTCGCCAAAGCCCAAATTACAATAAAATAAGATTTTATAAATATATCTACATCATATTACACAGTTATAGACAGCAAGTATCAGAGAAATTTATTAACTTTGCAGATTATTGACAGTGTGTTGAAAACCATATAAGAATGCTCATATTCAATATGAGAGGATGTAGATATATTGTAGACAAAGTGAAAAATGAATATATAACTCATTTTCTTGCTTTAAGCGCCAAAAAGTTATCTACTTCATCAACACGCATTATTATTATTGGAATAGAAATTTTTAAAATTTTAAAAATTCAAAAAATTAAAAACAATAGGAAATGGCTGTTGAAAAAGGATATGTCGATGCTGCGGTGGACCCGGCGCTTGACCTGAAGGCTGAAATCAACCGGCTCAAAAAAGAAAAGGGCGCCGTGGTGATGGCCCACTATTACCAGCCGGCCGAAATACAGGATATTGCCGACTATATCGGCGACTCGCTGGCTCTGGCCCGGATTGCAGCCGGACTCAAGGATGCCAAAATAATTGTGCTCTGCGGTGTGCACTTCATGGGAGAGACTGCCAAGGTGCTTTGCCCCGACAAGAAGGTGTTGATTCCTGACCTCAATGCCGGATGTTCGCTTGCCGATTCATGTCCGGCCGACCGTTTCGCAGAATTTGTAGCCGCCCACCCCGACCACACGGTGATTTCCTATGTCAACACTTCCATAGGGGTGAAGGCTCTGACCGATGTACTGGTGACCTCCGGCAATGCGAGAAAGATTGTGGACACTTTTCCGAAAGACGCCAAGCTGATTTTTGGTCCGGACCGGAATCTGGGCAATTATATAAACTCGGTTACCGGACGGCAGATGCTGCTATGGGATGGTGCCTGCCATGTACATGAGGAATTTTCAGGCGAGAAAATAGCGCAGCTGAAAGAGCAGTATCCGCAGGCTAAGGTTCTGGTGCATCCGGAATGCAAGCGTCCGGTTCAGCTCATGGCCGATGTGATAGGTTCTACCGCCGTTCTGTTGCGCTATGCCGTGGAATCGGAGGAGAAGGAGTTTATAGTGGCTACTGAAAGCGGAATCATCCATCAGATGCAGAAGAGCTGTCCCGACAAGAAGTTTATACCGGCTCCGCCTAACGACAGCACCTGCGGCTGCAACGACTGCCGCTACATGAAACTCAATACCATGGAGAAGCTCTACAACTGTCTTCGCTTCGAAGAACCGGAAATCCTGGTCGATGCCGAACTCGCCGAAAAAGCCCGTCGCCCGATAGAGCGCATGCTTGAACTTTCATGACACATCAGACACCTTATAAATCAATCAGAATAAAATGGAATATAATCATAGAGATATAGAAAGCCGCTGGCAGGAACGCTGGCGCAATGACGGCACTTATCGTGTGGAGATAGACAAAACTCGTCCTAAGTTCTACGTCCTCGACATGTTTCCCTACCCCTCAGGCGCCGGCCTGCATGTAGGACATCCGCTCGGATACATAGCATCGGACATATACAGCCGCTATAAACGTCTCAACGGATTCAACGTGCTTCACCCGATGGGCTATGACGCCTATGGTCTGCCGGCCGAACAGTATGCCATCCAGACCGGACAGCATCCCGAGACCACTACCAATGTGAATATAGCCCGCTACCGCGAGCAACTCGACAAGATAGGATTCAGCTACGACTGGAACCGTGAAATCCGCACATGTTCGCCCGACTACTACAAATGGACCCAGTGGGCCTTTATCCGCATGTTCGGCCACTATTATGACACGGCTCTTCAGAAGGCCATGCCTGTGACCGCTCTGGTGGAGAAATTAGAGACATCCGGTACAGAGGGTGTACACGCCGCCTGCGGCGAGGATATGGAATTCAGCGCCGAGCAGTGGAAGGCGATGGATGAAAAACAGAAAGCCGATACCCTGATGAACTACCGCATTGCCTACCTCGGCAACACCATGGTGAACTGGTGTCCGGAACTCGGCACCGTGCTTGCCAACGATGAGGTGAGCGAGGGTGTGTCGGTACGCGGCGGATACCCCGTGGAACAAAAACTGATGTATCAGTGGTGTCTGCGTGTGTCGGCTTATGCCGGACGTCTGCTTGACGATCTGGAGAAACTTGACTGGACCGAATCGCTCAAGGAAACCCAGCGCAACTGGATTGGTCGCAGCGAAGGCGCCGAGATGAAATTTGATATAGAAGGCAGCGACATAAAACTGGATATATTCACTACTCGCCCGGATACTGTATTCGGTGTCACTTTCATGGTGCTTGCGCCTGAAAGCGAATATGTGGATATGGTGACCACTGCCGACCGTCGTGAGGCTGTGGAGGAATACCGCCGCAGCATAAAGCACAAGACCGAGCGTGAGCGCATGATTGACAAACGTGTCAGCGGTGTGTTCACCGGAGCTTATGCAGTGAATCCGCTGAGCGGTGCCAGAATACCGGTATGGGTGAGCGATTATGTGCTTGCCGGATACGGAACCGGCGCCATCATGGCAGTGCCGGCCCACGACAGCCGCGACTATGCTTTCGCCCGCCATTTCGACCTGCCTGTGATACCTCTGATTGAAGGCGCCGATGTAAGCGAGGAAAGCTATGACGCCAAAAGCGGACGTATGGTCAATTCCGCTTCGGATCGTCTCGACTTGAACGGACTCGATGTGAAGGAAGCCATGGCCAAGGCTAAAAAGTATATAGAGGAAGCCGGCATAGGCAAGGTGAAGGTGAACTATCGTCTGCGTGACGCCATATTCTCGCGTCAGCGCTACTGGGGCGAGCCGTTCCCTGTGTATTATAAAGACGGTATAGCGAATGTGCTGCCCGACGAGAGTCTGCCGCTGCTGTTGCCGGAGGTCGACAAGTTCCTGCCTACAGAGAGCGGAGAACCGCCATTAGGACGCGCCGAAAACTGGTGTACTCCCGAAGGTTGGCCTTTTGAACTTAACACTATGCCCGGTTTTGCCGGTTCATCGGCCTACTACCTGCGCTATATGGATCCGCACAACAGCGAGGCGCTGGTGTCGGAAGAAGCCAACAGCTACTGGCAGAACGTAGACCTTTATATAGGCGGTACTGAGCATGCCACAGGTCATCTTATATACAGCCGCTTCTGGAACAAGTTCCTCTATGACCTCGGTGTGGTATGCCGCGACGAGCCATTCAACAAACTTATCAACCAGGGAATGATTCAGGGTCGGAGCAATTTTGTATACCGTATCAAGGATACCAATACATTTGTGACTCTCGGCAAGAAGGACGGCTACGATGTGACTCCGATACATGTGGATGTGAACATCGTGAGCAACGACATCCTTGATCTGGAAGCATTCCGCCGCTGGCGTCCGGAATACGCCACAGCCGAATTCGTGCTTGACGACGACGGCAGATACCGTTGCGGTGCCGCTGTTGAAAAGATGTCGAAATCGATGTTCAACGTGGTCAACCCCGATGATATAGTAGAGCGCTACGGAGCCGACACACTGCGTCTGTACGAGATGTTCCTCGGTCCGCTGGAGCAGAGCAAACCCTGGGATACAAACGGTATCGACGGTGTGAACCGCTTCATAAAGAAACTGTGGAACCTCTATTATAAGGGCGACATGCTGCTGGTGGACGACAGCAAGCCGACGGCTGAGAACCTCAAGTCGCTGCATAAGCTTATAAAGAAAGTGAGCGAGGATATAGAGAACTTCTCGTTCAATACCTCGGTGGCCGCTTTCATGATATGTGTCAACGAACTCAGCCAACAGAAATGCCACAGCCGTGAGATTCTTTCACAGCTGGTTATACTTCTGGCTCCTTTCGCACCCCATGTGTCGGAAGAACTCTGGCATAGCGCTCTGGGCAACGACACTACGGTCTGCGATGCCGTGTGGCCTTCGTATAATGAAGAATATCTCCGTGAGTCGGAAGTTACATATGCGGTGTCGTTCAACGGCAAGGCCCGTTTCAATCTCACTGTCGCAGCCGACATGCCCGCACAGGAGGTGGAGACTCTCGCCAAAAACCACGAAAGCGCTGCCAAGTGGCTTGAGGGCAAGACTGTCCGCAAGGTGATTGTCGTACCCGGCAAGATTGTCAATATTGTAGTGTCGTGAGCTGTTCTATCTCACAATAAATAAAGAGTCTATACGTTTTATAGAGTATGACGGAACCACGCAGACTGGTGTTTGCCACCAACAACTCACATAAACTCTCCGAACTGCGTCAGATAGCGGGCGACGGTATAATCATACTGTCGCTCGCCGACATAGGCTGTGAAGACGACATACCGGAGACCGGCAGCACTCTGGAGGAAAACTCCATGATAAAGGCCCGCTGGGTGTATGAGCGCTACGGATATGACTGCTTTGCCGACGATACCGGTCTGGAAGTGACTGCTCTCGGCGGTGAACCGGGAGTTCGTTCGGCACGATATGCCACAGACGGTCATGACTCGGCCGCCAATATGGCATTGCTGCTGCGCAATCTTTCCGACAAGGCCGACCGCAGTGCCGGATTCCGTACGGTAATCACGCTTATAGAAGATGGTAAGGCGAGTGTGTTTAGCGGAGAAGTAAGAGGTGAAATAATCAGCGAGCCGTCAGGCAGCGGTGGTTTCGGTTATGATCCTGTATTCCGTCCTGAAGGCTGGGACAAGACGTTTGCAGAAGCATCGCCCGAAGAAAAGAACGCTGTAAGCCACAGAGGAAAAGCTGTGGCACGATTGATAGAATATTTGAAAACCATTAGAAAATGATAAAGAAAACCTTAATTCTTATAGGTCTGTTATTGTCATTTGCGGTAGGCAATGCCCAGACATGGACTGTCTATCCGCTTTATAACAGTACTATAACTGACCTTGTGGAGACGCCTTCGAAATTGTATTATACTTCAAACGGCAGCCTCTTTTCCTACGATAAAGACACGCAGGAATCTTATTCATATACCAGTGCGGACAAACTCAGCGACAATATAATCACAGGTATTTATTATAATGTGAAAAACAAATATCTGCTTGTGGTATATCAGAATCTTAACATGGATGCCATCTATGACGACGGACGTGTGGTGAACATGCCTGAGATTCTGAACGCCAATCTGGCCGTGAGCAAGACCATGACCAGCATAAACATGCAGGACGATTACATCAGCATATCCACAAATTTCGGATATGTGATTTATGATGCGGCCAAGCTTGTGGTGAAGGAATCGCGCAACTGGGGTTCTTCAATACGTTCTGTCACAGTATGGCGCGGTAATGTGGTGATTCTCGACAACCTTACCATGCTTTATGCACCTATGGACTCCAATCATGCATCGATAAGCGATTTCAAGAAACTCAGAGGAGGTGCTGCGGCCGATTTACTGCAGGTGATGGGTGATGCCTTGTTTTTCAGACACTACAGTAATAAGAATGTTTTTCAGGTGACAAATGTTAATTACAATTCAGATAATCCTGCATCTATCAGCACTGTAGTCGAGTCCAGAAACCGCAGCGACTGGTTTAAGCCTTCGTCTGACGGTTATTATCTGGTAAACGACAAGGAGATTCTGAATTTTGATAAAGACGGCAACAAGCTTGAAAGCACTCCGCTTCCGCAGGTGTTCCAGAGTTCGCAGATTGCCAAGTGGAAAGACAACAGCACCATATGGCACGGCTGCAGCGATGGTATAGGGCAATTCAGAATTTCCGGTGATGCTCCCACCGTACTGAAAGAATATTACCGTCCGGAAGGAGCTGTATGTCAGGTAGTGGCTTATATGCGCCATTCAGCCGACGGAAACAGACTCTATGCCACAAGCGGCTCGTCGATGGTGGTTCGTCCTTGCAATGGTACGAAGTTCTCTACAAACGACCATGGATATGCGTACCCGATACAGACAACCGATATGTTCGAGGACGGAAAGATATACGATGTGTCGTATAATAACACTGCTGAAAGAGAGTTTCCTACTGGTTTCCGTGCAGGTGACAACCAGATAGCCGAAGACCCTGTTGACAATGATGTGTATTATCTTGCAAGCCGTTTCGATGGAGTGCGTGTGATAAACCGCACTACAGGCGAGCAGCTTGCGAGATGGTCAATTCTCAAAGGCAACGCTCCTTTCTCCAGCACATGGGGCAACAATGTATATGGAGTTGCTTTTGATAAATTCAACAATCTGCTGGTTCTTACAGGTATGGAACCGCGGAATGACTGGAGCAACCGCAGCCGTCTGTTCACGCTTCCGGCTGCCAAGCTCCGCACCCCCGACAAGGTGACCAAAGCCGACTGGATTGAACACGAACTTCCTGAAAGCTATATAAATGACTTCGAATGTGTGCTTCTGCCCTGTCAGCATTCCGATTTCATAGTGCTGCAAAGCGCACGTTACGGCATCGGTCAGCTCTTTATCGACACCAAGGGAACTGAAAGCATCAGTGATGACCGCTATATTCACCATAACAGTTTTACCGACCAGGACGGCACTGTCTATGCCCCGACCCAGTATGTGTCGGTGGCGGAAGACAAGAACGGCAAACTCTGGATCGGCAGCCTTGACGGTGTGATAGAAGTTGATCCGGCTCAGGTGTTCAATGCCGATTTCCGTTGCAACCGTATCAAGGTACCTCGCAACGACGGTACCAACTATGCCGACTACCTTCTGGCCGGCGAACAGGTGAACTGGATTTCTGTAGACAATGCCAACCGCAAGTGGATTGCTACCCAGAACTCGGGTCTATATCTTGTAAGCGAAAGCGGCGACAAGATCATAGAGCATTTCACTACTGAAAATTCACCGCTGCCCTCGAATACTGTCAATACCGTAGAGGCAAGCAGAGTAGACAATATGGTGTACATCGGCACCAACTACGGCACAATAGCATATTCGTCGGATGCTTCTCCGGCCGCCGACAATCTCGACAATGTGTATGCGTATCCCAACCCGGTTCGCCCCGACTATAGCGGATGGATTACTGTGAACGGTCTGATGGACAATTCACTTGTGAAAATCACCGATGCCCAGGGTTCGGTACTGTTCCAGGCACAGTCCGAAGGAGGAATGGTTGTGTGGGACGGCTGTAACCTTGCAGGCGAACGTGTGAAATCCGGTGTATACTTTGTACTTGCTTCAGAAAACAGTTCCGGCTCCAATTTCTCGGCCGTGACAAAGATTATGGTGATAAACTGATGTTGATATCATGTATCAGAAACTGAAATATCGCGATGAACGCGACAAATCATACGGCCTTGCCGGCATGGCCATAGCCTTGGTTATGGCCGATGGCGAGGATATGCTTCTGCAGCTGTCGCTTGACGCTCCTGCAGGCGAAAGCATAAGTTTTACTCCTGAATTCTTTTTTCAGGGAAATCCGCGTTATTCGGCCAAACTGGCGTGGAACCAGATGGTGAAGCAGCTTTCCATGGTCACCGGCATGCTTATGGGCAATGTGATGTGTCGGAGCTACCTTCTTGACAGCCAGAGATTGTCCGATGAGGTACTGGATGAAGTAAAGCAGATTGTGAAAGGCGAGGCCTGTGATGCATGCTCGCTTGAAGACGACGAGGCCGAGAATCTGTTCCGGCGGAATTTCAATTATTTCGACCGACTCTTCAACCATCAGCTGGTGGTGTCGGTGGCAAGAGACTTCGCCTCTGCGCTTCAAAGCCGCCGCACGTTGAGCAATCTTGAAGTGCTTGACCAGCTTAGAGAGCTTGCCCGCTTATGATAAATAAAATTTTGTGAAATAAAAAAACGCTCTGTGAGCGTTTTTTTTTTGCCTCATGTCTTGGGTTTGCTGAAAATATTGTAACTTTGTGGGATATTGCACTTATTGTATACAATAAAAATTAAAAAACAAAATGAGCGAGGATACACCCAAATGGACTGAAATAGAACACCTGCCCGCATGGGATGAGGAATTCTATCACGTATATACAGCCAAAAAACACGGCAAATGGGTCATGCTCAAGACCCTGAGACCTGAGCTGGCAGAAAATGCCGATGCAAAGGATATGATTGAGAAAGAGTTTGACGTCCGCTACAATCTCGCTCATCCCAACATTATAATGATAAACGACTTCGAGGACGTGCCCGGACTCGGACGTTGTATCATCACTGATGACGTGTATGGAGATTCGCTCCGCAAACTCATCGATACCCGCAAACTCACAGCGGCTCATATAGAGAAGCTGCGGACATCGCTTGTGAGCGCCATGAAATATATCCAGACTAATCATATCGTGCACCATCCGATACGGCCCGAACGGATTATTTTTACAGAAAACATTGGCAATCTCAAGCTGATTGATGTGGGTTTCGAGCAGAAGCCGGCACTTACACCCCATGATACGGCTGAAGATATATTCAATTACGGAACCATTGTGCTTGAAGCACTTGAAAGCAGCGGAGTGAATGACCCGCTGTTACGTCGCGTGGCCGAGCGCTGTATATCGGCCGATCCGAAACGACGTTACAAGGATGTGGACTCGCTCCAGCTCGCTCTCGACAACCGCAAGTCAAAGTATCTGTATATAACTATTATAATATTCCTTACCATAATGGTGGCGGTGCTGGCATGGTTCTCTTCACCCTACGCACCCAAACCCCCGATGTGATTATGTCTGTTACAGTTAAAGAAATAGCTCCTACGTCAGAGCAACTGCGTAAATACGTGCAGTTCGGCATAGACCTCTACAAAGGCAACGACTGCTATGTGCCGCCGCTGATTTTCGATGAAATCGCCACTCTGTCGCCTGAAAAGAATCCGGCATTCGACTACTGCTCAGCCCAGTCGTTTATGGCTTATCGCGATGGAAAGCCTGTCGGACGCATAACTGCAATAATCAACAGTGCGGTCAACAATAAGTACGGCGAGCGTACGATGCGCTTCGGATTCGTGGATTTTATCGATGATGCCGAAGTGGTCGACGCCCTGTTCAAGGCTGCCGAAGACTGGGGACGCAGCCGGGGCATGAATAAGATTGTAGGTCCGATGGGCTTTACCGACATGGATCATGAAGGTATGCTTACAGAGGGCTTCAATGAGATGAGTACAATGGCCACCATCTACAACTACCCCTACTATCCCGAACATATGAAGCGCATGGGCTTCGGAAAGGAAGTCGACTGGGTGGAATTCCGTATGACTGTGCCCGACGCTGTGCCGGAGAAATATCAGCGGATAGCCGATATAGTGGCGCGGAAATACAAGCTTTCCGTAAAAAAGTATACCTCCAGAAAAAAAATCAAGGAGGAATACGGACATGCTCTCTTTCAGCTCATCAACGAGGCGTATGACGGTCTTTACGGATATTCGCCTCTTACCGACCGCCAGATTGACTACTACATCGACCTGTATCTCGGTGTGATACGTCTTGAGGATGTCTGTGTGGTAGTGGATGAAAACGGCGCCCTTGTAGCCATAGGCATAAGCATGCCGTCGCTGTCGCAGGCATTGCGGCGTTGCGGAGGCAAGCTGTTTCCGACCGGCTGGTATCATCTGTGGAAAGCCATACGCGGCAAGGTAGATGTAGTGGATCTGCTGCTGGTGGCCGTAAAGCCGGAGTACCAGAGCAAGGGAGTCAACGCCCTGATTTTTGCCGACCTCATACCTGCCTACATAAAGAACGGCTACAAATATGCCGAAAGCAATCTTGAACTCGAAGGCAACGAGAGTGTACAGAAACAATGGGAATATTTTGAACGTCGCCAGCACCGCCGTCGCCGTGCATGGTCGAAAAATATATGATAATGGACAGTAACAATATGGAAAACAACAAGAAGCCTGCCAAGACCTTTTCCGAACGAATCAAGGATACGCGCGCGACACGCTGGATACGTTTCGGTATCGTGGCGGCTTTGTATATCGGATGGGTAATATGGATGCAGTCGCCTGTGTGGCTTCTCGGACTGGTATTGCTCTTCGACATATATATAACCGGATATATACCTTTCACATGGTGGAAACACAGCAAGAGCAAGACCGTCCGCACGGTGATGAGCTGGGTCGATGCCATAGTGTATGCCGTGATTCTGGTGTATTTTGTTTTCAACTTCATAGGGCAGAACTACCAGATTCCATCGTCGTCGCTTGAGAAGACTCTGCTCACGGGCGACTATCTGTGGGTAAACAAGGTGACTTACGGTCCGCGTGTGCCTATGACTCCGGTGCATTTCCCGCTTGTACACAACACACTGCCTATAATCAACACAAAAAGTTATCTCGACAGTCCGTCGGCGTCATACCGCCGACTCAAAGGTCTGCGCAATGTAGAGAGCGGCGATATAGTGGTGTTCAATTTTCCTGCCGGCGATACAGTGTCGACCAAGCTCGAGAACAGTGCCGAATACTATGACCTGCTTGTAAAGCGCTACGGATGGCAGGAAGTGAACAGCAACAAGGAGATGTTCGGCGACATTATATACCGTCCGGTCGACCGTCGCACGAATTTCGTCAAACGTGCGGTCGGACTCCCCGGCGAACGTATCAGCATAAAGGGCGATACCATATATATAAATGGCGTGAAACAGGCTATGCCGGAGAATGCGCAGTTTATTTATTTCGCTCTCATGAACCGCCCGCTCACCGAAGAGCAGTGTCATGAACTTGGAATAGCTCTTGCCGATGTACAGATGATTCCGAGCAACCGTCCGGAGTTCGCATATACTGTGGAGCTGATGACCGGCGGTGACAAGAACGGATCTTATCTGTATCAGCTTCCTATGACACAGGGAATGATTGACCGCCTTACTCAGGAGAAGCAGCTTGTGAGCTGTCTGCGCTGGGACGGCAGTGCGCAGGAGTATTACCTATTTCCCTCAGGCATAGCCGATACAGAGCGGTGGACACTTGCCGACTATGGTGGTGACGGGGGGCTGTTGATACCTGCAAAAGGCATGACCATAGAGCTTACACCGCGCAACTGGATGATATACCAGCGCTGCATACGCAATTATGAAGGCCATTCCGACGCGGAGTTGAAAAACGGTAAAGTATATATCGATGGAAAACCCGCCGATACATATACTTTCGGTATGGACTACTATTTCATGATGGGTGACAACCGGCATATGTCGCAAGACTCTCGTTTCTGGGGTTTTGTACCCGAAGACCATATAGTAGGTACACCTGTGTTTGTGCTTATATCGTTTGATCAGGAACGCAGCATCTTCAACGGCGGCATCCGCTGGAACCGCATTCTCAAAGATGCCAATCCGGACAAGTAAAAACTTAAAACAGAAATCATATATATACATTCCAATAGAAATGAACATACTTCTGCTTGGCTCGGGCGGCCGCGAATCAGCCCTGGCATGGAAACTCAGTCAGAGTCCGCGTTGCAATAATCTCTATATAGCTCCGGGCAATGGAGGCACCGGTGCTTACGGAACCAATGTAGCCCTTTCTCCGCTTGATTTCGATAGCATACGCAAATTCGTGGCCGACAATGATATTGATATGATTGTGGTAGGCAACGAAGATCCGCTCGTGGCCGGCATATATGATTATTTTGAATCAGATTCCGTGCTGGTGGTAGGTCCGTCGAAAGCCGGTGCCGCTCTTGAAGGCAGCAAGGATTTTGCAAAACGTTTCATGCAGAAGCATGGCATACCCACAGCGGCATACCGCAGTTTCACTGCCGATACTGTAGAAGAAGGCTGCAAGTTCCTCGCCACTCTGAAAGCCCCATATGTACTGAAAGCCGACGGACTGGCAGCCGGCAAGGGCGTACTTATCATCGACAGTCTGGAGGAAGCATGTCAGTCGCTGCGCGAGATGCTTGGCGGTATGTTCGGACAGTCGTCGTCGACAGTGGTGATAGAGGAGTTTCTTTCCGGCATAGAATGTTCTGTGTTCGTGCTTACCGACGGCAACGGCTCATACCGCATACTGCCTGTGGCCAAAGACTACAAGCGTATAGGCGAAGGCGATACAGGGCT
Organism: uncultured Porphyromonadaceae bacterium; assembly: GCA_947177365.1. Lineage (GTDB taxonomy): Bacteria > Bacteroidota > Bacteroidia > Bacteroidales > Muribaculaceae > CAG-873. The sequence goes on from CAMWUD010000037.1 coordinate 15,420, forward strand.
TAACACCGGAGGTATGGGTGCGGTAAGTCCGGTTCCTTTCGCCGACAGCGAGTTTATGGACAAGGTAGAGTCGAGAATCATCAAGCCTACTGTCGAAGGC
>CAMWUD010000038.1 GCA_947177365.1 uncultured Porphyromonadaceae bacterium
GTGCAGGACGGTCGCAAGGCTTTCTATGACGATACCGACCCCTGGCACGGACTTAACGACCTCTACGACCATCTGTCGCAGGATTTCATGTATCCTAATCCTCAGCGGATACTCACCTTCCTCGACAATCACGACTCGGACCGCTTCCTGCTTGAAGAGCCTGAATCGCTCGACAACTGGAAGCAGGCGGTGGCCTTCCTGCTTACTTCAAGAGGCATACCGCAGATATATTATGGAACAGAACTTCTGATGCACGGCAGCAAGGAAGGCAGCGACGGCTATATACGCCTTGACTTCCCCGGCGGTTTCCCCGGCGATACTGTCGATGCCTTTACAGCCGAAGGCCGCACACCGCTTCAGAACGAGGCTTGGGATTTCATGTCGCGCATACTGCGCTGGCGCCGGAGCGAGGTCCGCGACCTCATGGCCCGTGGCTCTCTGAAACACTTCATGCCGCAGAACGGACTTTACGTCTATCAGCGCCGCCTCGGCGACAAGGCCGTGACTGTGATACTCAACGGTCGAGACAGCGAGCAGACCCTTACTATGGAACGTACCGTGGAGTCGCTTCCCTATGGCTCGGAGTGGTACGATATAATATCTGAAAAGCCGGTGACGATAGCCGAAACCATGACTTTCGCACCGCGACAGGTGATGATACTGCAGAACCGCTGAACCGGCTCTTATTGCCTATATGACAGGAGCCTTCCCGTACGCAATCGGGAAGGCTCCTTTAGTAGTCAGAGGGTCGATTCGTAGTAGCGGTGGTAGATTTCCGGTACCGGGGCGCCGGCGTTGGTTTTCGGGTCGAAGCCGGCGAGGACGGTGCGGCAGACCACTTTCACCGCTCCGGTGGCCGGGTTTATCACCCGTTGCTCGAGTTTTACGGAGCGTTCCGAAATCCCGAGTATGCCCGTAAGGATTTCGAGCGGTTCTTCCAGCCGGGTAGGCTCGAAGAAGTCGCAGTTGACGTTCACCACCAGAAGTCCGATATTGTCCGGGGTGAGGCGTCCGCCGTGGATTTCGGCATAGAATGCGGCTTTGGCCACATCCATCAGTTCCAGATACACATTGTTGTTGACATGTCCGAACATGTCGATGTCGCGGAATCTCAGTTGCACCGGAAGGCGGTGCCGGAATTCGATTGTTGCTGCGGGTACTTCCATTGTTTATGAAGGTTGTATGGTTTTCAGTGATTCGATGATACGGCGGGCCGTCTCCTCGGCCGCATGGCTGTAGCCCAGAATACGGCGCATCTCTTCATAGCCGTCGAGCTGACTCTGGCGCGCCTGGCGCTCCGGCAGGATAGCGGCCAGCCGCTCGCCTACAAGTTCGGGCGTACACAGATGCAGCAGTTGCTCGGGAATGATTTCGCGTCCGGCTATGAGATTGGGCAGCGACACGAAATTCACCTTCAGCAGACGCTTCATCAGCTTGTAGGACAGTTCCGAGCCGTTGGCGCGGTAGGTGACCACCTGGGGCACACGGGCAAGGGCTGCCTCCAGAGTGGCTGTACCCGATGTGACAAGGGCCGCATGGCTGTGCGCCAGCAGGTTGTAGGTCTGACCGTGGAGCACGGGCAGGTCGGTGAACTGCTTGTAGAACTCCGGCTCGATGCCCGGGGCTCCGGCAATGACACCGCGGTACTGCGGCATCATGTCGACGGCGCGGCACATTATACGCAGATTGTTGCGGATTTCGCCACGGCGGCTGCCCGGCAGCAGGGCTATGATTTTACGGTCGCGCAGGCGGTGGGCTTTCAGGAAATCCTCGCGTGAGGGCGCTGCGCCGAGACGGGCTTCCACTTCTTCTACCGAGGGGTTGCCTACATACTCCACCTCCATGCCGTGACGGCGGTAGAACTCGGTCTCGAACGGAAATATGGCATACATCCGTGTGACCAGCTTCTTGATTTTGCGGACACGCCATTCTTTCCATGCCCACACCTTGGGCGATATGTAATAGTAGACAGGAATGCCGAGAGCCTTGGCGGTGGCCGCCAGTCGGAGGTTGAAACTTGGATAGTCCACCAGAATGAGGGCGTCGGGTGCGGCTTCGGCGAGTGTCCGCCGGGCGGTGCGCATGTTCCGCCATATCCGTGGCAGGTGCCGGAGCACTTCGCTGAAGCCCATGAATGCCATGTCGCGTATGTGTATGACAGGCTGTGAGCCGGCTGCTTCGGCACATGCGTCTCCGCCAAGGAAGGTAAACCTGGCTTCTGGGTCGGCTTTGCGGAGGCATTTTATGAGTTCGGCGGCGTGGAGGTCGCCCGAAGCCTCGCCGCTGCTTAGGAAATAGTGCATCAGTTTCTTAGGCTTTTGAAAAAATCCTGCATGATCCGGCGGCATTCATCGGCGAGTATGCCGCCGGCCACCTTGGCTTTGGGGTGGAACGGACTGCGGGAGGTCATCGTTGAAAATCCCCGGCGGGGGTCTTCGCAGCCGTATACAATGCGTCCGGTCTGGCTCCAGCCGAGTGCTCCGGCGCACATCAGGCATGGCTCTACGGTGACATAGAGTGTGCAGTCGCTCAAATACTTGCCGCCGAGAGCCTGCGCGGCCGCGCTTATGGCTATCATTTCGGCGTGGGCCGTGACATCGCCGAGGGCTTCCGTCTGGTTGTGTCCGCGTCCGAGGATACGTCCCCGCGGACTTACTACCACGGCGCCTATCGGCACCTCGCCTTCGGCAGCGGCCTGCCGGGCTTCGGCCATGGCCATGCGCATATATCGTTCGTCGCTGTCGAGTTCTATCATATCAGGTCTATTGTCAGGCCTTCGCGGGCCAGGATTGTATCGGGGAAAACTTCGCGGGCCTGTTGCAGGAGCAGTTCTTCGTTGCCGTTGTAGCGCTTGGAGAAATGTCCGATTATCAGCTCTTTGACTTCGGCTTGCTTCGCGGTCATTGCGGCCTGGCGGGCCGTGGAGTGGCCGTATTTGCCGGCGAGCCGGTCGAACGAGTCGTCATAAGTGGCCTCGTGATAGAGCAGGCTGACGCCGCGTACTTTCTCGGCCAAAGCCGGATTGTAGGCTGTGTCGCTCAGATAGGCGTAGCTCATCGACGGGTCGGGCGGGGTTGTAAGGCGCTCGTTGGGTACGATGCTTCCGTCGGGCTTGACGAAGTCGGCGCCGGCTTTGATGGCGTTGAGCTTATAAACGGGCACATTGTGGAAGCGTACCATCTCGCCGTTGATATGGCGGGGTTTGGCTTTTTCGCGGAATACGAAGCCCACGCAAGGCACGCGGTGGCTGAGCCGGACTGTCTCCACCGTGAGCGCATCGGTTTCCATAATGATTTCGTCGGCGTTCCTTATAGGATTGTAGATGATTTCAAAGCCGGGGTCCGGACAGAAAATGGCCATGGTCTTTCGCAGCACTTCCAGTCCGGCCTGGAAGCAGTGTATTGTCACGGTGCCCCCTTTTTCCTGAAGGTCGAGTGTCGAAAGCAGGCCCGGCAGTCCGAAGAAGTGGTCGCCGTGGAGGTGCGAAATGAACACATGGCTCAGCCTTGAGAATTTCAGTCGCATCCTGCGCAGCATCGCCTGGGCGCCTTCTCCGCAGTCGACCAGCATCAGCTGTCCCCGGTATTCGATAGCCTGGGCGCTTGGATTGTGGAATGCAGTGGGGGCGGCCGAACCACAGCCGAGAATGTTTACGGAAAATTGACTCATGATGCAAAATTACAAAAATCCGGCGGTTCATATGTACGGCTTTATACAAAAAAGTATAAAAAGGGCGGCGTTCTTCCAACTTTTGTTGCTCCGATACGTATTAGAGATAAAACGACAGCAGTGAAGATTGAATTGAATTAGTTTTTTCATAGGATTAGATTAAAGGTAATTGAAAAATAAGGAGCGACTGTGAAGCCGCTCCTTATTTTTTGTGCTGCCGTATCCAACATTTCAGCAATTCCCACGTTAATATTTATGACGCGGCAGCGCCTTCCGACAGTTCATGGGGTATGAACTCCAGGTCATAGACCGCCAGAAAGCCTTGATTCCCGATTTGGAACCTCCGCCAGTAATGAATCTTCTGTCTGCCGCCGCTTTCAACCATAACTAATATATTCCAGACAATGACTAAGGTAAACCGCAAATTAGCACTCGATTATCACCAGTATCCGCAGCCGGGCAAGACGGAAATCGTGCCCACCAAACCCTATAGTTCTCCCGAAGACCTGTCGCTGGCATACTCTCCCGGTGTGGCGTATCCGTGTGAAGAGATAGAAAAGAATCCCGATACCTCGTACCGCTATACCAACCGTGGCAACCTCGTGGCCGTGATTTCAAACGGCACGGCTGTGCTCGGCCTGGGCAATATCGGTCCCGAGGCCTCCAAACCGGTGATGGAAGGCAAAGCGCTGCTTTTCAAAGTGTTCGCCGGACTCGACTGCTTTGATATAGAAGTCGACGAAAAAGACCCCGCGAAGTTTGTCGACCATGTCCGGGCCATCTCCGGAAGTTTCGGCGGCATAAATCTCGAGGATATAAAGGCTCCAGAGTGTTTTGAAATCGAGGAGCGCCTGAAGGAACTGTGCGATATTCCGGTGATGCACGACGACCAGCACGGCACGGCTGTGGTCAGCGCTGCCGCCCTTATCAACGCACTCCGTATCCAGGGCAAGAAATTCGGCGACATACGTCTGGTGGTGAACGGCGCCGGCGCTGCCGCTGTGGCATGTACCCGCCTGTATATGAGCCTGGGCGTGCGCAAGGAAAATATTGTGATGTGCGACAGCAAGGGTGTGATAAGTGTCCGCCGCGACGGTCTCAGCGAGATAAAGCGGGAATTTGCCACAGAGCTTCCGCTGGAGACTCTGGCCGATGCCCTGCAGGGTGCCGATGTATTTCTGGGGCTGTCGGTGGCCGATGTACTCACCCCGGACATGATACGGAGCATGGCTCCGAAGCCGGTGGTGTTCGCTCTGGCAAATCCGAATCCGGAAATCGACTATGACGCCGCAATGGCTTCCCGTCATGACATAATTTTCGCCACGGGCCGCAGCGACTATCCCAACCAGATCAACAACGTGCTCGGTTTCCCCTATATATTCCGCGCCGCGCTCGACTGCCGCGCTTCGGAAATCAACGAGGCCATGAAGCTGGCTGCCGCGCATGCGATTGCGGCTCTGGCCCGCCAGCCGGTTCCCGACTCGCTCCGCCGTGCCTACCACAACCACGACCTTGCATTCGGTCGCGGCTATATTCTTCCCAAGCCCTTCGACAAACGTCTGCTTACCGAGGTGGCGCCTAAGATAGTGAAAGCCGCCTGCGAGAGCGGAGTGGCCCGTCAGCCTATTGTCGACCTTCACCAGTATGCCCTTCATCTGAGCACACTCATTCAGAGTAACGACGCATATATCACCGACCTGCTGAAAAATCTCGGAGCCGCTTAGAGCCGACTCTCAGAGCTGTCGCAGCAGACACTCGGCCGCATTTTCCGGGGCGAGGCGAAGCAGGTCTTCGTCTCGCCCCGGTCTTTTCAGCCATGTGAGTTGCTTTTTGGCGTAGACGCGGGTGTTCTTGGCAATGCGAGCCACTGCCGTGTCCAGGTCCCATATGCCGTCGAAGTAAGCGAAGAGTTCCTTGTAGCCAACGGTATTGAGCGAGTTCAGTCCGCGTTGCGGATACACGCGTCTTGCCTCCTCGGCCAGACCCTGCTCCATCATCATGTCCACACGGCGGTTGATGCGGCTGAAGAGAGTCTCGCGGTCCATGTCTATCATGGCCTTGACCACCCGGCAGGGAAGGCTGCGCCGCTGTCCGCTGCAGAGCGAGGAGTAGGGCACCCCGGCCTGATAGCTTATTTCGAGGGCATGGATGAGCCGCTTGTGGTTGGCTCTGTCGGCCGATTCCATATACAGCGGGTCGACAATCTCCAGTGCCGCGCACAGTCCTTCGGTTCCGTGCTGGCGAAAAATGTCGGCCACATGGTCGCGTGTGGTGGCGCAGACCTCGGGCAGCGGGTCGAGTCCGTAGAGAAGGGCGTCGACATACATCATGGAGCCGCCGCAGACCACGGCATAGTCGTTCCGGCGCCATTGCTCTTCCATAAGCCGCAGGGCGTCTTTTTCGAATGCGGCGGCGCTGTAGTAGGCGTCCAGAGGCAGGATTCCGGAGAGATGGTGCCGCACGCGGGCTTGTTCGGCTGCGGTAGGAGCCGCCGTGCCTATGGGCAGGTCTGCGTAAATCTGGCGCGAGTCGGCGGAGATTATGTCGCAGCCGAGAGCCTCGGCCACGTCAAGGGCCACGGACGTCTTGCCCGACGCCGTGGCCCCTGTGATTACAATCAGAGATTTCATTTCTCGCCTACCAGACGGGCTATCTGCACGATTACGTCCTTGGCTTTTTCCATCGACTGTACCGGCACGAATTCGTAGCGTCCGTGGAAGTTGAGGCCGCCGGCGAAGATATTCGGGCAGGGCAGTCCCTTGAACGAAAGCTGGGCGCCGTCCGTGCCGCCGCGTATGGGCTGTACCTTGGGGGTGACGCCCACCTGGCGCATGGCTTCTTCGGCGATTTCCACCACGTGCATCACAGGCTCGATTTTCTCGCGCATGTTGTAGTACTGGTCCTTGATTTCGATGCTGCAGCAACCGGGGAACTCGTGGTTGATTTTGCGCACGAGGTGTTCGAGTTCTTTTTTGCGGCGTTCGAAACGGTCGCGGTCGTGGTCGCGGATTATGTATGTCAGGGTGGTGCTTTCCACCGAGCACTGCATCCATAACAGATGATAGAATAATTAGAAGCCTTCGGTGTGTTCGGGAGTTTCCCAGCGGGGAAGCATGATCACGAACTGGTTGGCGATGCGCATGGAGTTGATCATCTTGTGCTTGGCATAGCCGGGGTGTACGTTGCGGCCTTTGAAGGTGACGGTGGCCACTGCGGCGTTGAAGTTCTCGAATTCCAGTTCGCCTATTTCTCCGCCGTCCATGGTGTAGGCCCAGTCGGCTCCGAAGCGTGCCACATCGAATTTGTGCGCGCCCAGACCGATTTCCTCGTCGGGGTTGAAGGCAATGCGGATGTCGCCGTGTTTGATTTCGGGGTGCTTCATCAGGTAGTCGACGGCTGTGATGATTTCCGCGATGCCGGCCTTGTCGTCGGCGCCGAGCAGGGTATTGCCGTCGGTTACAATCAGGTCCTGACCTACATAGTTGAGCAGTTCGGGGAATTCCTCGGGCGAGAGCGTGATGCCATCTGTGGCGTTGAGTACGATATCACCGCCGGGATAGTTTTCCACGATGCGCGGCGACACGTGGCGGCCCGACATGTCGGGCGAAGTGTCGAGGTGGGCTATGAAGCCTACGACGGGCACTTTCCTGTCGCTGATGTTGCCGGGGAGCGTGGCCATGAGATAGCCGTTTTCGTCAAGGCTTATGTCGCTGAGGCCGAGTTTGTGCAGCTCTTTTTCAAGATGCTGCGCGAATATCATCTGACCCGGGGTGGAGGGGGTCATGTTGGTGAGTTCGTCGCTCTGGGTGTCGAACTTCACGTATTCGAGAAATCTGTCTACGAGTGTCATTCTGTTTTTGATTTATAGGTCTTTCTTCCGGAGGCTCAGAGGTCTTTGCCCCATTCCAGGCGTACGCTTGGAGCGGGTTTGCCATCGGCGTATTTGTATGTCAGACGGAGTTCCTTGACTCCGAGGTCCATCATTAGGGTGGTTACGGCTCCGCGCAGTTCGCCATAGAGAGAGTAGTGGGCTTCGGCTGCGTCGGCGAGTATGCCCTTGAGCGCCGGGGTGGGGTTGGCCACGTCTTTGAGAGGCGATGCGGCGGCATTGGGGTAGGTAACGGTGATGACAATGCGGTTGGTGCTGTAGGCGCATTCGAAGTCGCTGGCGCCTTCGGTCTTGAACACCTTTTCGGCCCAGCTGCCGGTGAGCTGTGCGGCGTTTGAGGCTGCGGTGGTGCGGTTGAGGTTGGTGAGCGACTCCTTGAAAAGAGTTTTCAGGCGTGCGCCGTCAAGGGTCTGGTCGAATTTGGTGGCGCCCTGTGTGAGGCTGACAGACAGGGGGAGTTCGCACTTGGCGAGATTGTTGATCATGTCGGCCACCTCGGCGTTGCGGTTTCCGTCAGGGGTGAGGGCATGTTCGTACGAGGCGATTGCAAATTCAGCCAGAGCCGGTTCCAGCAGGCTTAGGTCGAAAACGCCCGGGTCGATTCCGGCTTCGAGTTTCACGGCCTCGTCGGTGAGCTTCATCGAGAAGGAGTTCAGAGCCTTCGGGCTGCCTTTGGCTACGGAGTCAAGAGACTGGGAGATGATGTCGACGTCGGTGCCGAGATTCATAAGTGCGTTGTCGCCGGTACATGCTGCGAACGACAAAGTGGTCATTGTCAGCACTATGGCGCATAGCTTTTTGAAGATAGTCTTGCGCATATATCAGGTTTGATGGATTAGAAAATCTGTTTATACATATAATGATTTGCAAAAATACGCTTTTTGAATGAATTTGTGTTCATTCTGTGACTACTTTTTTCTGAAAAATTCGTAATTTTGCACCTTAAATCAGATAAACAGAGTCAGTACATGGAACTTTCCACCCTTACCGCCATATCGCCGGTCGACGGACGATACCGCGGAAAATGTCAGAAGTTAGAGGACTATTTCTCCGAGTATGCCCTGATACGCTATCGTGTTCGTGTCGAGGTAGAATATTTTATCGCCTTGTGTGAGTTGCCGTTGCCGCAGCTCGCCGCTGTGGACGCAGCGCTTTTCAGCAAGCTGCGTGCCATCTACATCGATTTCACCGTGGCCGATGCCGCGCGTATCAAGGAAATCGAAAGCGTCACCAATCACGACGTCAAGGCGGTGGAGTACTTCCTGAAAGAGAAATTCGACCTCCTCGGTCTGGAAAACTACAAGGAATTTATCCATTTCGGACTTACATCGCAGGATATCAACAACACGGCTGTGCCTCTGTCGGTAAAGGAAGCTTTGGCCGATGTCCTGCGTCCCGCTTTCGTCCGTCTGATCGACACTCTTGAGGCCTTCCAGAAGGAATGGGCCGACATACCGATGCTTGCCCGCACACACGGCCAGCCCGCTTCGCCCACACGTCTGGGCAAGGAAATAGGTGTTTACGCATATCGCCTGCGTCAGCAGCTCAATGCTCTCGACGCCACTGTGATAAGCGGCAAGTTCGGCGGCGCCACCGGCAACTTCAACGCCCATCTCACTGCATATCCCCAGACCGACTGGCTGGCATTCGCCAACGCCTTCCTGCGCGACCGCCTCGGCATAGAGCGCGAGCAGCTCACCACTCAGATTTCGAACTACGACAATCTGGCCGCTCTGTTCGATGTACTCCGCCGTCTCAACACAATCGTGCTCGACCTCGACCGCGACATGTGGATGTACATCTCCATGGAGTATTTCAAGCAGAAAATCAAAGAAGGCGAGGTCGGTTCGTCGGCTATGCCCCACAAGGTGAACCCCATCGACTTCGAGAACTCCGAAGGCAACCTCGGAGTGGCAAACGCCATCTACGACCATCTGGCATGCAAGCTCCCGGTATCGCGCCTGCAGCGCGACCTCACCGACTCGACAGTGCTCCGCACCGTCGGCGTGCCTATGGCCCACAGCCTCATAGCGCTGGAGTCCACACTGAAAGGCCTTGGAAAACTGCTGCTCAACCGTCAGGCAATTGACAGCGACCTGGATTCGATGTGGAGTGTGGTGGCGGAAGGCATACAGACCATACTCCGCCGCGAGGGCTATCCCAAGCCTTACGAGACACTCAAGGCGCTCACCCGCACCAATGCCGCAGTGACAGCCGAAAGTATAGCGGCTTTCATCGACACCCTTCAGGTGAGCGATGCCGTGAAGCAGGAGCTCCGCGCCCTCTCACCGGCCACATATACCGGCTATTGAGAAGCGGCTCTTAGAAAACAATTCAGAAACAGATATAAACACAATACAACATGAACGACGTAGCTCAAATACTTGCTGACAAACTTCTGCAAATCAGCGCTATCAACCTTCAGCCAAACAATCCGTTCGTATGGGCGTCGGGCTGGAATTCCCCCATTTACACCGACAACCGCAAGACCCTCAGTTATCCCGAAGTGCGCAGCTTTATCAAGGTGGAGCTCTGCCGCATGATTCTGGAGCACTTCCCCGAGGCCGATGCCGTGGCCGGAGTGGCTACCGGTGCCATAGCCCAGGGCGCTCTTGTGGCGGACACACTCTCTCTGCCTTATGTATACGTACGTTCCAGCCCCAAGGACCACGGCCTTGAAAACCTTATCGAAGGCAGCCTCAAGCCCGGTTCGAAGGTAGTGGTGATTGAAGACCTTATCAGCACCGGCGGCAGCTCTCTCAAGGCTGTGCAGGCTCTGCGTGCCTCCGGCTGCGAGGTGGTAGGCATGGCCGCACTGTTCACCTACGGTTTCCCCGTGGCCGAAGAGGCTTTCCGCAAGGCAGGTGTCACCCTTATAACACTGAGCAACTACAACGCCATGCTTGAGGCCGCTCTCGCCACAGGCTATATTCAGGAAAGCGACCTGGCCACTCTCCGCGAATGGCGCAAAGACCCCTCGAACTGGGCGCCCAACCCCCAGTCGCTCACCGATTAACCGACTCTTACATATGGCAACATATACAAGCAAGGCTGTCACCGTCCAGGTGGCAGCCTCTACTATCAGCGACAAGTTCGCCGACCTCACCGCCCTTGAAGGCGCCATGGGCAATATTCCCGAAAGCGAACGCGCCCGTATAGGCGAAGTCAGCTTTACCAAAGACACTCTGAGCATAAAGACCGCCCAGGTGGGCGAGCTCAAGTTTCAGGTGGTGGAGCGTACCCCGGCCAGAATCGCTTTCAAGGCCGTGTCGTCGCCGCTGCCTCTTATGCTGGTGGTGAATCTGAAGCCGCTCGGCGAAGAAAGCACCGAGCTGACCACTTCGGTGGAAGCCGACATCCCCGTGATGCTCAAGCCCATGCTTGGCGGCATGATGCAGAAGGCCGCCGACTCCTTCGGCGACCTTATGGCCAAAATCAACGGCAAATGACACGCCTCCGCGCCTGCCTGCCGCTTGTCGTGGCGCTTGCGCTCGCATCCTGCCACCATCTCGACGACGACCGGATTCCGCCGGCTCCGGTGCTGGTGCAGTTCAACACCGTGGCCGACTGGGATGCCTATGGTGTGCCGGGAGCCATGAGCTGGCGCTATTTCATCAAAAGCGAGCGCCAGCCGCAGAACTATCCCTATACCGCCATGAGCGCTACCGGCTTCGGTGGCATACTGCTCTGCGGCGACATCAACGGCAACCCGCTGGCCTACGACCTGAGCTGTCCGGTGGAATGCCGGGCCGATGTGCGGGTGTATATCGACCAGGAGGCGCTGGTGGCCGAATGCCCCAAATGCCACAGCACCTACGATGTGTTCTCGCTCTGGGGACATCCCTTGTCGGGCGAGGCTGCCGAGCGGGGCTACGGCCTGCGCCGCTATACCGTGCGGCAGGGCGGACAGAATGAATACCGTGTAATATCATACTGATGAAGGATTCCTATAAAGGCACCTGGTGGGTGCTCGCCATCGCCTTTCTTCTGCTGTTCGCTGTCTCGGCGGCCGACGGCAAGGTGAGTCTTTTCGGTTATACTCCCAAACCGTCGGGACTCTATCAGAGGCTTCTGGGCGACAACCGCCTCTTGTCGGCACAGTCCGGAACCTCAGTTTCGGAGCCGGTCGTGCCGGAGCCGCCGGTCGCCCGCGACACCGTGGCCGAGCCCGACACGCTGCCCAAAACCATACTTTTGTTCGGCGATTCGATGCTGGAAGGACTTTCTCCGCGTCTGGCGGCCTACTGCAAGGCATCGGGGCATACCCTGTACTCGGTGATATGGTACAGCTCCACCTCCGAGCGCTGGGGCAACAGCCCTCGCCTTTCGGAATACATAAAGCGCCTGCATCCCGATTATATATTCATATCGCTTGGAGCCAACGAGTTGTTCGTAAGCAATATAATCGAGAAGCGCACTGCCTCTGTCCGCCGTATACTCTCCGACATCGGCGACATACCTTACGTATGGATAGGTCCGCCCAACTGGAAGGAAGACACAGGTGTCAACCGTATGATAGCCGACAATGTCAAGCCCGGCTGTTTCTTCCTGACCAACGGCATGCATTTCCAGCGCAAGAAAGACGGCGCCCATCCCACTGCATCTTCCGCCCGCGAATGGATGGACAGTGTGGTGCGCTGGATGCCGGAGCACTGCGCCCATCCGATTCTGATGCGTACCCCGCAGGAAAACTCCGCGCGCCCGGCGCGTGTGTTCATTCACCAGCCAAACGAATAGCGCCATGACTCTGTGGACCGACCTTGCAAGAAATCTGGGCGAAGTGCTCAGCTACACCCCGGGCAACCCCATGCTGTTTTCGAGCGGCTTGTTCTGGGGGCTGTTTCTGCTGTTTCTGCCGCTGTACTCGCTGCTGCGCGACCGCCGCTGGCAGATGATTTCGTTTGTAGTCGTCTTCAGCTTTTACTTCTATTACCGCTGCAGCGGCTGGTTTGTGCTGCTGCTCGGTGCCACATCGCTACTCGACTGGGCGCTGTCGCGTCTGATGATACGTTGTGGCAGCGCGCGCATGCGCCGACTCTGTGTGGCGGTATCGCTTGCAGTGTCGCTCGGCGTGCTCTGCTACTTCAAATACGCCAACTTCTTTCTCTGGAACTGGTCGGCGCTTGTCGGCCATAACTTCGAGCCTCTGGAACTTATTGTTACGGTGTGAATCTAGTTCTACACCTTCCAGAGCGTCAGCTATATAGTGGATGTCTACAAAGGACGTGTCGAACCCACGCGCACCTGGCTCGAATATGCGTTCTTCCTGAGTTTCTTCCCGGCGCTCGTGGCCGGCCCGATAGTCCGCGCCGACTACTTCCTGCCGCAGATCCGCGACAGTCGCCACGCCACCCGCGCCGAAGTGTACACCGGTTTATGGCTGATAATTCTCGGTGTGGTGAAAAAGGCTATTTTAGCCGACTATCTCGCACAGTACAACGACTTGATTTTCGGTTCGCCCGGCAACTACAGCGGTTTCGAGACCATGATGGGCATAATAGGCTACGCCATGCAGATATACTGCGACTTCTCGGGCTACTCCGACATGGCCATAGGACTTGCGCTGATACTCGGATTCAAACTTGCCCGGAACTTCAACTTTCCGTACAAGTCGTGCAACCTCAGCGAGTTCTGGCACCGCTGGCACATATCGCTCTCAACCTGGCTGAGAGACTATGTGTACATACCGCTCGGCGGCAACCGCCACGGCACATTCCGCACCTATCTCAACAACTTCATCACCATGCTTGTGGGCGGACTCTGGCACGGCGCCGGCTGGAAATTCATATTCTGGGGAGGCATGCACGGCGCCGGACTCGCCCTGCACAAAGCCTCGCAGCCCTGGCTCAGACGCGTCGGCGACGGCCCGGCGGTGAAAGCCTTTTCGTGGCTGCTGACCATTACTGCAGTTGTGCTGCTTTGGGTCTTTTTCCGGGCCGACACATTCAGCGACGCCGCGCTGCTGATCGGTCATGCGTTCGGCGATTTCTCGCTCGACTATGCGCTGCCCTTTGTCTCGGCGCGCGCCCTCTGGCTGATATTGCTGCTGCTGTCCGTAGTGTCGCATGCCCTTCCCGAAGGCTTCTGGAACAAGGCCGGCGACATGTTCGTACGCTCCCCGTGGATTGTGAAACTGCTGGTTTTCATCATCGTGATACAGTGCGTGGTGGAACTGCAGGGGCAGGACGTGAGTCCGTTTATATATTTCCAGTTCTGAAAAAGCCGAACATCGCTCCGCAGATTTGCATAAATGAGATAAACTATGTAAATTTGCACACGGAACAACTCAAAAAACCATATATGGAACCCAAACTGCTCACTCGCGCAGCCGACAACATCCGTGTCCTCGCTGCCGCTATGGTAGAACATGCCAAATCCGGCCACCCCGGTGGCGCCATGGGTGGCGCTGACTTTGTTAACGTACTGTATTCCGGCTTCCTGGTGACCGACCCCGACGATCCCACCTGGTTCGCACGCGACCGCTTCTTCCTCGACCCCGGTCACATGTCGCCGATGCTTTACGCCGTACTCGCTCTCAGCGGACTCTATACCCTTGACGAACTCCGTCAGTTCCGCAGCTGGGGAAGTGTCACTCCGGGACACCCCGAAGTAAACCCGGCAAGAGGCGTCGAGAATACCTCGGGACCGCTCGGACAAGGTCATACCATGGCCGTTGGCGCCGCTATCGCCGAGCGCTTCCTCGCAGCACGTTTCGGCGAGACTGTCGCTCACAAGACTTATGCCTTTATCAGCGACGGCGGCATACAGGAAGAAATATCCCAGGGCGCCGGACGTATCGCCGGTTTCCTCGGACTGAGCAATCTCATCATGTTCTATGACGCCAACGGCGTGCAGCTCAGCACCGATGTCGACGCAGTCGACACCGAGGACTATGCGGCCAAATACCGCGCATGGCACTGGCACGTGATTGAAATCGACGGCACTGACCCCGAGGCCATAGCCGCCGCGCTGACCGAAGCCAACGCCGAGACCGAAAAACCGGTGCTCATTATCGGGCGTACTGTCATGGGCAAGGGTGTGGTCACAGCCGATGGCGAAAACTTCGAGGGCAAATGCTCCACCCACGGACAGCCCCTCAGCAAGTCGGGCGCCGACTATCGCAAGACCATAGAGAACCTCGGCGGTAATCCCGACGATGAATTCCGCTTCTTCCCCGAAGCCGAGCAGCTTTACGCCGAGCGTCGCGAGCAGTTGCGCGCCATTGTGGCCCGCCGCCGTGCCGAACACAAGGCATGGGCCGAGGCCAACCCCGCGAAAGCAGCCGAGCTCGATTCATATATCGCAGGCTATGTGCCTGATATAAATTATGCCGCCATCGAACATAAGGCCGGCATCGCCACACGTACCGCATCGGCGAACATCCTCAGCGAACTCGCCCGCAAATGCGGCAACATGATTGTGTCGAGCGCCGACCTGGCCAACTCCGACAAGACCGACGGCTTCCTCAAACAGACACATGCGCTGGCTCACGGCGACTTCAGCGGAGCATTCCTCCATGCCGGTGTGAGCGAGCTCACCATGGCATCAATCATGAACGGCATAGTGCTTCATGGCGGCATGATGGCGGCCTGCGGCACATTCTTCGTATTCTCCGACTATATGAAGCCGGCTGTACGTATGGCAGCCCTGATGGAACTTCCCGTCAAATATATATGGAGTCACGACTCCTTCCGTGTGGGCGAGGACGGCCCCACCCACCAGCCGGTAGAGCAGGAAGCCCAGATCCGTCTGCTTGAAGAAGTGCGCAACTTCAACGGTCAGCGTTCGATGCTCGTACTCCGTCCGGCCG
>CAMWUD010000039.1 GCA_947177365.1 uncultured Porphyromonadaceae bacterium
TCGCCAATACCTCGCTGCCCGATTTCCGCGACCCGAAGGTGTTCTGGCACGAAGAGTCCGGCAAGTGGATTATGTGTCTGGCCAAAGGATGGTCGTACGATATGGAAATATGGGGAAGCTCCGACCTCAAGAACTGGTCTTATCTGAGCACTTTCGCCACCCCGGAATATGTACGCTGCAACAAAGGCCAGTGGGAATGCCCCGACCTGATCTGCATGGACTACAAGGGCGGCAAGAAGTGGGTGATGATTATCAGCACCAATCCGGGCGGCCCGGCTGGCGGAAGCGGCATTTTCTACTTCCCCGGTGAGTTCGACGGCTCTGTATTCACTGCCGACGCACGCGAGGACTATCCTCTCTGGCTCGACAGCGGCGCCGACAACTATGCCGGCGTGACCTGGCACAATGCTCCCGACGGTCGTCATGTGCTCATCGGCTGGATGAACAACTGGAATTATGCGGGTGTATGTCCGGTGTCGCCCTGGCGCAGCGCCTTCACTCTTCCCCGCGAACTGAAACTTGTGGATTTCGGCGGCAAGCCTTACCTCTCGGCAAACGTGGTGGCTGAAATCGACGGTATCGCATCCGATTGGCGCGAAGCCGCAGGCGACCTTGCCGCTAAGGATGCCTATCATCTTCAGGTTGAGGCCGACATGAGCCGCACCACTACGCTTGCTCTCAGCAATGCCGCAGGCGAAAAACTTGAAATCACAGTCAACGGTCCCGCACGGCATATGGCGGTGAAACGCAACGCCAAGACCGGCGATGTATCGTTCAATTCTTCGTTCTCGCTTCCTTCAATTGGCTGCGAACTGCTTGCCGACGGCCCTACCGCCCTGCTGAATATTTATGTCGACCGCTCGTCGGTGGAAATAACCGCAGGCGAAGGCATCACAGCCCAGACCAATCTGGTATTCCCGAGCTCAATCTACAACAACTTCTCGGCCGACCAGCCTATAACGGCCCGCGTACGCGATCTTGGCCGTATCTGGTAAGGTACCGTATGTTTTTGAAAATGCCGCGTCTCTGATTGTGAAGACGCGGCATTTCTTATTTTTCTGATGATTTCTTTGACGGCAGACGTCCGTGTCGCCGCAAAGCCTCGGCTACTATCCACTGCAGCTGCCCGTTGACCGAACGGAATTCTTCGGCAGCCCAGCGTTCTACCTGTGCCATCGTTGCCTCGTCGAGCCGCAACAGGAAGCCTTTGCTTTTGGGTTTGTCCTTATCCATTACTGATAGAGTGTTCCGGTGTTGAGTACCGGCTGTGCCGGCTCGTCGGCACACAGTACCACAAGCAGGTTGCTGACCATTGCAGCCTTGCGTTCCTCGTCAAGTTCCACAATCTGCTCCTCGCTGAGCTGATTGAGAGCCATCTTCACCATCGATACCGCGCCCTCAACAATCTTTTCGCGCGCCGAGATTATGGCTGACGCCTGCTGGCGGCGAAGCATCACGGCCGCGATTTCGGGCGCATATGCCAGATAGTTGAGACGTGCCTCCACTACTTCGATACCGGCCATGGCCAGTCGTTCGTTGAGTTTTGCCTCCAGCTGCTCGTTCACCTCATGGCCGTCGCTGCGCAGGGTAATCTCGTCGTGGGAATTTCCTTCTTCATCGTAGGCATAGCGGCCTGTAACCTCGCGCAGTGCCGCATCGCTCTGGATGCTTACAAAGGCATTGAGCGCCTTGGCTGTGGAATCGCCCACGACCGCCGATAAGTTCTGGGAAGCATTTCCGGAGGCGTTGTCTGCCACTGCCGTAGCATCGACATCGAATACGGCACGGTAGGTATCCTTGACTCTCCACACCAGCACCATGCCGATCATCACCGGATTGCCTACTTTATCATTGACTTTTATCGGAGCTATGTCCATGTTGCGGATACGCAGCGACACCTTCTTCTTGGTCATGAACGGATTCATCCAGAAGAAGCCTGTGCGGCGGAAGGTGCCACGGTATTCGCCAAAGAATATCATCACTCGGGATTGATTGGGTTGCAGCGTGAAGAAGCCGAAGGCCAGAATCAAGTCGGCCAGAATTCCCAGTGCGACTACCACACCGGTCACACCGAGTGCGACCGGTGTAAACGGCACAATGAAGAACAGAGCTGCCAGCAGAAACGGCAGCAGCAGTACAGCGAAAAGCATCGGAAAGCCGCTGTATACTTTGCCCGGATAGTTGTATTCCTGATTTGGTTTCATAAGAAAAGATATTAGGGTGATATTATTTTGATATTACATACCGCAAAGATAGTCTTTTCTCGGAACCTGTGCAAGTTTCGGATTATTTTTTTCGTATTTATCTGGCGAGTAATGTCAGCTGCGGCTCTTCGGTGCTTACTATATATCGGGCGAAATCGTTGAGTTCAAGGCATTCATTGCGCTGTATGCCTTTTTGTTGCGGGTCATAGCTGTCGTCGGCAATAAGGAGCAGGCGCCCGCTGCTGCAAAGGTCGAATTCCGATTTCCATGGTTTGAACCTTTCAGGCAAGCCGCCTTTTACTATTCTGATTATCGACAGTCCGGCAGCCACCGCTCTGGCATACAATGCCTTTTCTTTTTCGCTTATAAAAGGTGACACCAGCACTCCGCCGCAACGGAGGCTTTCACTCCAGAGGGCGTTGTAATGGCGCCGTTCTTCGGCTGAGTAGCGGCTGCTGATCACACCGAGAGCTTTTTCGGGTTTGCGCAACAGCAGGAAGTTGCCGTACACAGTGCATCGTCGACCGTTGATTGTCACTGCCGATATCCGCTTGAAATAACTGCTACGCTCTTTTATTATCACCAGGCGGCGCGGATTATCGCTGATGTAGTTTTTCCAGATCTGCAGTTGGCCTTGTTTGCTGAGTATTCTGTCGTTGAATCCTTTGGCGAAGGCTGAAGCCTCTGCCGCAATCAGGCCTTCTTTACGCAGCCGTGCGGTGCTGTTGCCCATAAGGCTGTTTACCAGCTTTGAAAGGGTAAAGCCCTGTAGGCGTTCGTTTACGGAGAGTATGAAGTGAATGTGGTCGGGCATCAGCACATGGCGGTCGACATGGCATTCGGGAAACTTCTTGTGCAGCTCACTGAGAGCGAATGAAATCTGGTCACCTACCGGAGTCGAGCGGGTATAGGCAGTAGAAGGCGAGCCGCTGAGGATTGCGAAGGGAGGGATTCCATTTGCTTTCCTGAGAGTAATCATATAAATACAGACAGAGCTGTAATCATGCCATGTGGCGCGGCGGTTGAAATTGATTTTCTTCTCGTGCCAGTAATAAGGCTTGCTGACGGTTTTGCTCTCTTCCATGCTATTTACCTGATTTTATGGCAAAAATAAGCATTTATTCCGGGCTTGGCAAGCTTTTTCTCCTTTTTTATGAGCTAGCTCGCTACTTTTAATGAACTCACTCGCTTCGCTCGCGAAACTGAACCACCCCGGCTGCCGAATTTTTCTCGCATTTCCAGCCTCCAAACCGCCTCTCTGCCGCCTTCTTGCCGCCTTTCGGCAGCCTTCTTGCCGCCTTTCGGCAGCCTTTCGCCGCTGCGCTCCTGCCCCTCTCCGCCGCGCTCGCGCCTTGGCCTCTCTGCTGCCTTCCTGCAGCCTTGCCCCTCTCTGCCGCCTTCAGGCTGCTTTTCGCCGCCGCGCTCGCGCCTTGGCCTCTCTGCTGCGCTCTTGCCTCCCTCCGCAGCCTTTCGGCAGCTTTTTGGAGTGCCGGGGAGGTTGTGTTTCGCGAGCGTCGCGAGTGAGCAGGCGAAGTGGTCAGCTCAGCAGGCGAAGGCCTTCTATGCAGGCGCGGCCGTTATGGTAGGGGCATTTCCAGAAACCGGCCTTGTCGTCTCGGCGGTTGATGCTGCCATCGGGCATGCGGCTCCAGTACCATTCGCCATTGTCGGGGTCCACCAGCTTGCGGGTGATATAATCGAAGGTGCGCATGGCGCCGTCAAGCCCGGCAGGCTCGCCATGCCAAGCAGCCAGATACATCTGGCCTACTACGTTCTCGGCCTGGACCCACCAGTGTAGCTCGCGGTCCATATGGCCGTCGGCATGCCGCTCATATATGAGTGAGCCGTCGGAGTTGAGGCCTTCCAATGCAGCATCGGCTACCTTGCGGCATACCGCGAGGGTCTCTTCCAGCAACTGCGGGTCGCCTATTACCTCGGCTGTCTCCACCAACAGCCACGAGGCTTCTATATCATGGCCATAGGAGCAGGTGTCGTCCTCGCGCACCCAGTCGTCGTTGAAAAAGAGATTCAGATGCCCGGTTTCATGGTCGACGATGCGGTCGAGGAAAATACGCAGCAAAGCCACTGTAGCCTCCCGCACCCGTTCGTCGCCGGTCACCCTCAGAAGAGCGGTGTAGCCTTCGATGATATGCAGGTGGGTGTTCATTGTCTTGGATGCATTTGAGTCTTTCTCGCTGAGACGCATGTCGGCAATAGGCTTCCACTCGCGGGTAGCCGCCTCAATATATCCGCCTTTCTCACGGTCGCGGCTATGGAGCTCGATGCAGTCGAACAACTCCATGGCCACTCGCAGAGCTTCTTCGTCGCCGCATGCGCGATAATACTCGCTTAGGCCATAGATAATGAACGCAATAGCATAGAACTGCTTCTTGGTATCGGCAGGAGAGCCATCGGGATTCACACTCCAGAAAGCGCCACCGTATCGGATGTCGATAAAATAGTTCAGGATGTAATCTTTCGCCCGGGAGGCGATTTCGAGATATTCAGGAGTCTGCAAGGCATTGTAAGCGGCCGCGAAAGTCCATAGGATGCGGGCATTGAGAATGGCACCTTTCGGAGCATCGGCATCAAGCCTGTCGAAACCATCGCGCCGGCCATAGAAACCGCCGGCGGGGTCAATCATTTTTTCAGTCCAGTAAGGAAGAATGCACTCGCGGAGGTTGCTTTCCAGAGCCTCCGCGAATGCAGGATTATGAAGCTTTTTCATTCCATTAATTCGGTTTGTCAAGATCATTGAATTGGCGGGCATCGGCCACATCAGTAGGCACTACCTGCCGGCGCTGCACCCTGAGCTTCTCCACGATGTCGTTCACGGCCTGAGTGGTCAGCGGATAAAACCAGACCACGAGAATGGCGATACCGGACACAAGCGCCGGAATGAACGTCATCAGCGCCCACAGGCAGCTGATTGCCCCGGACGTCTGCACCACGGTGGCACCGTCGGTAGCCACCACATAACCGCATGCGCTCAGGAGCCACATCACTGCCGCACCGCCTATAGCGCCGCCGAATTTCTGCGCCATCGACGATGAGGAGAATATCAGTCCGGTGGAGGCCGTCTTGTAGCGCAGTTCGGCATAATCGCTGACATCGGCGTACATACTCCATACCAGCGGCGACATGATGCCGGTGAGGATGCTGATTATAATCTGGAAGACGAGCATCATCCAGTAGCCGGCGCCACTCACGGGAATAAAGAAAAATCCCACACTGAGCAGAATCAGCAGAGCGTTGACCATGATGAAGGTACTCTTCTTGCCCATACGTCCGGCCACCGGCACCGCGAGTGCCACTCCGAGCATATTGGCCACTTCACCAACACTAAGGAAAAGACCGGAGTAGAACAGCAGACTGATGCCGAAGAACCACAACGAAGCCTCGTTTCCGATTACATCGGCGAAGAAATATGCCACAGTCGCGCCGCGGACAGTATTGAAAAGATTGAAACAGAGCGCCGCGCCGATAAGCAGCCACCAGGGACGGTTGCCGAGCAGTGCCTTGAAATCCTTTCCCACACTCACGTTCGACACGGTACGCAGGCGCTCTCGCGTCATCTTAAAGCAAAGCAGGAACAGCACCAGACAAGCGGCCGCAATGACACACATGGCCATCTGCCAGCAGTTCTGTGGCGACATGCCGAAGTTGTCGGCGAACATACGGCAAAGCGGTTCCCACGAAGCCAACGCCACAAACGATCCTCCGTAAGCGAAGAACATACGGAACGACGAATACACGGTCTTTTCGGTCGGATTATCGCTCATGACGCCGAGCATGGCACCGTAAGGCACATTGATTCCGGTGTATACCGTCATCATCAACACATAAGTGACATACGCCCAGAGAAGCTTGCCCGCATAAGCCCAGTCAGGAGTGGTAAAAAGAAGAATGCCGCAGACCGAGAATGGCAAAGCCACCCACAGCAGATAGGGGCGGTATTTACCCCAGCGGGTGTTGGTCCGGTCGGCAATAACCCCCATCATGGGGTCGGACACAGCGTCCCAGATGCGGGTGACCAATACGAGAACACCGGCATCGAGCAGGCTGAGTCCGAAAATATTGGAATAAAAGAAGGGCAGATAATAGCTGAACACCTTCCAAAACATCGACGAGGCCATGTCGCCGAAGCCATATCCTATTCGTTCGCTTAATTTCGACATTTCATTGGAATTAGGACCGGTGCTCACCACCGGCAGAGGTAAGAACAAAAGGAACGCCGCAGAATCTCCGGGACACGTGATTCCGCGGCATTCCCTTAAAATATCATGCGTCTACTTCGACTTTAGTAACGTTGTTGTACTGCCCGATATTGCTCATCAGCGCAAGGTTGCGGTTGATCAGACTGTCGAGCGTTCGCACACTGTCGGCGGTAGTGAGTTTGTCCTCAGGAGTGTGCATGCAATAGTCCACAAGCTTGTCGATGGTCGATTCCGCCACATGCAGGCGAGTATCGCTCGAAGCATAGTAAATCAGCACACGGCCGTCTTCGTCGGCAATCCAGCCGTTGGTGAAAAGCACGTTCATCACATCTCCCATATACTCCTCACCTACAGGCGCCATGAAATAACCGCCGGGAGAGGCGATCTTACGCCAGGGTTCGTCGAGAGCGGTCATGTACATGTAGAGCACATAGCGCAGACCGGAAGCGCAGCCGCGTACGCCGTGAGCCAGGTGGAGCCAGCCTTTAGGAGTCTTGATCGGGTGCGGGCCTTCGCCGTTTTTCACTTCCTTGATGGTGTGGTAGTGACGTGCATCGATGATGGTCTCTTCAGTCACCACAGCATTGGTGATGTCGTCGACCAGCGCCCAGCCGATGCCGCCGCCGCTGCCGGTGTCGATGAATCCGTCCTGCGGACGAGTATAGAGGGCATACTTGCCATTGACAAACTCGGGATGCAGAACCACATTGCGCTGCTGCGATTTGGTTTTCAGGTCGGGGAGACGTTCCCAGTTCACAAGGTCTTTTGTACGCGCGATTCCACAGGTGGCAGTAGCAGCCGAGAGGTCGCCGGGCTGGCTGTCGTCGTGGCGTTCGACACAGAAGAGGCCGTAGATATAACCGTCTTCGTGTGCGGTAAGACGCATATCGTAGATGTTTGTGGCGGGAATGATATCTTCCGGCATGGTCACAGGATGATCCCAGAAGCGGAAGTTATCAACACCGTTGGGGCTTTCAGCCACAGCGAAGAACGACTTGCGGTCGTTGCCTTCGACGCGCACCATAAGCAGATAGCGGCCCTGCCATTTGATTGCACCTGCATTGAGGGTGGCGTTGATGCCGATACGCTCCATGAAATAAGGGTTACGCTCGCGGTCATAATCATATTTCCAGAACGGCGGCACCATGTCGGCAGTGATGACCGGATTACGGAAACGGTTGTATACACCGTTGCCTTCGATAGGTTCGTTGGGGCGAGAAACCAGCTCTTCGTAGCGGGCTTCCACCAGATTTTTGCGGTATTCGAAGATATCCATTTATACTAATCTGTGTAATTAATTTCTGAGATTGGGCATCTGCTCACGAGTGATGACGAAAGGTGATGCCATAACCTGCTTCCAGGCGTCGCGTGTGTTGCCGAAGCTGTCTTCTCCGGCGTTATTGTCGATATTATAAGTATACCATTCCATAAACCAGGCCCAGTATGCGCCATCGTTCATGCACTTCTGCGGCGAGGGAATCCGGCCTACTTCCGAAAGGCTCACCAGCTTATGGCCGTCGGTCATGTCAAGAGCGGCCTTATAGCTTGTCACCTGGGAGTTGTCGTTGTCGGGATACAGATCCACACCTACAATGTCGACATATTCGTCGCCGGGATAGGATGCGGCCATCTGGCTTTCATATCCCTGTTCACACTGCGCTGTCCAAACCCAGATGAGGTTGTTCAGACCGTGGTGTTCCACAAGACGCTCGTAGAGAAGTATCCACAGTTTCTTTACATATTCATCGCCGTAACGTCCCCACCAGAACCATGGTCCGTAGCGGTAGTCGCCTGCCGCTTCATGGAGCGGCCGCCAGAGCACGGGTATACCTTCATCCTGAAGCAGACGCAGCACACCGGCCACCTTGTCGATATCTGAAAGCAGAAATTCATTCTGCCATGTTCCTTCTTTGAGAGCCTCGCGGATGTCGAACTCGGTTGCGGCGTTGCCCTTGCCCGGGATATAGAAGCCGTATTTTGCGGTATTGGCGCTGCGGTAGTCCTCTTCGCTATTCGGAGCATTGATATGCCACATATAGGTCACAAGGCCGTTGTTGTTCCACTGGGTCCGTGCCGGAGTGATATTGCTGTAGTCAATCCAGCTTTCGGAGATATGTATGAAGTCGTAGCCGGTAAGAGCGGGATACTTGCCTGTGACGCGGTACACCCAGTCGGCGAAGTCATTGTTGTTGTTCACGTTGGCCATGGCACCGGAGACAATTTTCTTGCCATATTGTTCGATAAGGAAATTGTAGACTGCCTTTGCCTGCGCTGTCGCATTTGAATTGACAAGCGGACCGAATGCAGGCGGCACAACCGGAGCCGGCTCACGGGTTATAGTGGTGAAACTGATGTCGAGTGCGGGTCCGTAACTTGCGCCGTTGTCCGCTATCACGGCATGGGCGGGTACTACCAGACGATAGGCTGTACCCTCCTGAAGATTGACCGGCAGAACCACAGTCCGGCTATCGGACACAGTGGCTGTAAGGCGGCTGCCGTTAAGAGTTATGCGGTCGGCACTGTTCAGCGCCACCGTGGTATTATAAGTGATACGGATTTCCGGCACATCTGCGGGATCCACTTCCTGACCTTCACTGACATTGCACGCAGTGATTTCAGCAACGACAGGGTCTGGGTTGGGTGCGGGTTCTTCTTTTTCTTCGCCGCAGGCAGAAAAGAACAATGCGACGACAAGCGGATAAAATAAATTTCGTAAGTTCATCTTCTTGAATATGATATTATTCCGGGCGCGGCGCCTGCCGCGCCCGGATGTTTGGTTCAGTCAGCTTTAAGAGCCGTTATACTGCAGTATGGCGTATGTTGCGGAAAATTCCGCTCAGACGTCAGACTGCTTATTCATATTCCATAGCTGTAATGGTCATATAGCAGCCGGAGAATGCCCATCCGGCACCATTGAGTTCGTCGATATCTTCCTGAGATATATTCAGCGTGATAACGCTCTGACCGGCCTCGGTCTCGATGATGCCGCTGTTGCCGTTGTCGCGCACATCTGTGAATGTGATACCCCAGTCACGACGGTAGCGGGGCTGAAGCTGCCACCATCCCTGAGTTGCATCCTGACTTATATGTATAGTCAGCTTGCCGGGAGTCGTTATAGCCTGAGCAAAGGCATTGTATGTATCGGCATCGAGGTCGGGCGACACTTCAAGATTGGCTTCCCATCCGCCCAAGGCGAAGTTGCAGTTGAAGAAGGTTTTCGACGCATTCGGGTCTTCATATTCCATGGCGGTAATGGTCATATAGCAGCCGGAGAAAGCCCATCCGGCACCATTGAGTTCGTCGATATCTTCCTGAGATATATTCAGAGTGATGGTGTTCTGTCCGGCCTCGGTCTCGATGATGCCGCTGTTGCCGTTGTCGCGCACGCCGGTGAAGGTGATACCCCAGTCACGACGGTAGCGGGGCTGAAGCTGCCACCATCCCTGGCTTGTATCCTGCTCGAAATGTATAATGAGCTTGCCGGGAGATGTTATAGCCTGTGTAAATGCGGCATACATATCTGCATCGACATCGGCAGAAACTTCGAGATTGGCCTCCCATCCGCCCAAGGCAAAGTTGCCCTTCCAGAATTCGCTGCCGTTTTTCTGCATGGTGACACTTTCGCTGGACACTGTTATGTTGCTGTTCTGGATGAAGTTGATCTTGCCGTCGACCATTTCTGCGGGTATATTAGCTGTAAGCTCGCTTCCGTCAGCATTGACACTCCATCCCTCGTATGCCACGGCGCAACCGGGGAACTCGATGGCGCTGACAAGGTCGAGCAACTTACCTTTGACTGTGATCTGCTGTCCGGCCACAAGGTCGCGGTCAGGTGTCACAGACATAATCTCAATCGTGGGCACAGTGAATTCTGGCGAGCTGATGCGGTCGAGAGAGTGGAGTTCGAGAGTGATTACACCCGAGCATGTACCTACAGGCACGGTGGTTGTAAGACTCTTTCCGTCGAGTGCCACAGTATAATCTTCCGCTTCTATATCGCCGGGGAAATAGACGGCCTTTACAAGCTGCAGATTATCACCGGTGAGAGTCACCGACTCGCCTTCCTTAAGGTCTGTGCGGCTGATGCCTGTAACCTCGGCGGTACGCACGGTGAATTCCTCTTCGGTTGTATAAGTCCAGTCGGCACCGTCGCTGAAAGTGATTTTGCCTGTCTTGGCGGCGGCAGGCACCTTAAGGCGCAGTTCATGACGTTCCTGCTTGGTGAAATCTTCGGTAGCCACCTCGGCGTTGTTGCCGAATGTCACGGTAGCCACGTTGTAGAGATATTCACCGGTCACCACGATTTCATCGCCGGCTGTAAGTTCCGGCTTTGCGGCAGTCACAGACTCTATAGAGATAGGCTCCGAGAAGGTGATTATCGAGCGAGTCTCGATTTCCTTGCCACCCATTACCAGACGGATTTTGCCTGGCACAGCCTCCTGAGGCACGGGGCATACGATTTCGGTATCTGACTTGCTTACAAAGTCGGTGACTTCCACACCCACAGGGAAAATAATCTTGTTGACCTTGCCGAGGCCTTCGCCTATGAACTTGATGGTCTCTCCACGGCTTGCAGGCGAGGGACCGAAGCTATGCAGTTCGCTGCTGTAGGGATACTCGGGAGCATCGTCCTCGCACGATTGCAAAGCCATCGAAGTGCCGACGACAGCCAAAGCGGCCAGCAGACAGTTTTTGATTTTATTGAAATGTTTCATGACGTGTTTTTTGCATTGGTTCCGTTTCCGCCGCCGCACACCGGCGGCGGAAACGGAGTTAAGGATTAGTTGATGCGTACGATACGGAAGTTGTCCATCTTGATGTCGAGCGGGCCGGGGTTGTCGCAGGCACCGAACACCATTATATTGAAGTCGGTGTACTTGGCGATGTCGTCGATGGCGAGGTTGTCGGTGGATTCTTCCTTGTCGTATTTGAATTCGGTCAGAGGAATCGTAAATGTGCGCCATCCGTTGGTTGCCGCATCGGTGAGTGCACCGTTCTGGATATACGGTTTCCAGTGGCACTGCGGATAAGCATCATCGGGCGAGAGGTTGCCGGCTGGATTCCAGGTCTGGAACCACATCAGCATGGGACAGTCGATCCAGGTGCCGATGTTGGCCTCAAATTTCAGAGCAAGCTCATCGTTGGTACCCTGTGCGATAGGCACATTTCCGTGTGCACCTTCAGCATAGCCCCAATAGCCCCACATAAGGCTTTCATTCCATCCCCAGGCGCTCAGAGAGGGTGCCTCGAAGTGGAGGTAGTTGCCGGAGATTGCATCCGGTCCGGTGGTCACGGTACCGCGACCCCACGGCTGCACGTAGCCGTCGTCGAAGTTTGTGAGCAGCCCGTTGCTGTCCATGAAGTTGAACTTGGTTTTGGTTGTACCGTATATACTCTGCACACTGATGGGACCTTCGACAGTACCCTGCGGTACTACCACCGACATGGAAGTCTGGTTGAAGGCTACAATTTCAGCAGCATCGTCAGCTCCGGTAAAGAACACCGAAGGCTCTATGAAATAGTTGCCGGTGATTTCTATCACATCTCCCGGACGGGCATATTCGCAGCTTATGTCGCGAATAAGCGGATTCGGCACACGCACGCCGAAGGGGAAAGTCGCCTTGTTGCCGCTGCTTGTAATCAGAGTTATTGTATTGGTGACTTCTGTAGGTATCACAGAAGGAACATCAACGATAATCGAGTATGAAGTAATCAGAGTAGGATTGAGCAGAGCCTTGACATCATTGAACCAAAGCTCCTCCACTGCGCCGAGATCGCTTCCCATAAGCACAATCTGCTGTCCCATCATAGCCTCAACGACCAGCGAATCTGCTGCATTGGGGTTAGTCACGCGCACATACTCCACCTTCGGGGTAGCGTCTTTGTCGCGCTCCGCGTCGGTCTGGTCGCAACTGGCGAGTCCGCCGATGCCGATAACCGACATCAGGGCTGCCATCAGTATATATCTTGTTTTTTTCATTGCTGTTTGTCGGATGATATGGATTATTCTTCGGTGAACTCATATTCCACTGCTGCATCAGCCAACTGGGGCGATGCGGTAAGTACCGACTGCGGAATCGGCATCACCATGGAGTTGTTGCTCAGTGTTATATCAGAGGCATCGTATTGTCCGCCTTCGGCCTTGCTTGTGGCCAGTACATAGCCGCTGCGGTCGTTGCGCAGAGCGTCCTCACCCTGCCATACATACATATAGTGGCGGTTCATGCCATTGAGATAGTTCAATGCAGCCTGCTGGTCGCGGTACCACCAGCGGAGGACATCAAACCAGTTGCTGCCTTCGATAGCGAACTCCCGGCGCCGTTCGGCGATAAGCTGTTCCCAGCTCATGGGAGCCTGATATCCTGCGAGGCCGGCACGTGCGCGCACTGCGTTCACACGGTCAATCGCAGTCTGGTCGGAGGTACTTGAAGCTGCACCCATCACAGCTTCGGCGTAAGTGAGATATACATCGGCAAGACGCAGCAGGTAGACGTTGTTGGGCGCGTCCTGCGAGCCACCTATGCCGCCGTCGACGTCAGCCGAGTGGCCAAGCACATACTTCTTGATGTGGGCCAGCATTTCGTTGGCCTCGTCACCGCGGTCGGCATTGTACAATTCATATGTGTAACCACCCTTTGCACGTTCGATATTGGGATAATAGAATCCATCGGTCATATACACCCACTTTGCGCGAAGGTCGTTGCTGGCATAGCTTTCCTGAAGCGAGATAGTGGGGCCTTTGCCGTTACCCCAGGCCTGGTCGGCGAGCGACACACGCGAGAAAGCGCAGTTGCGGGCATTGCCGTAGCCATAGTTGTAGACCATACACTGGATTGCAAGAAGCGACTCAGGTCCGTTGTTGGCTTCTTTGTCGAAAAGTGTCGAGTAGTCGATACTCTTCACATCGGCGCTGTTCTCAATCACTTCGTTGGCCTCGCGGGCTGCTTTTGCATAAAGGTCGGCGCGGTCGGCGCGGTCGCTGTGCGAAGCCATGGTCACGTGGAGCTTGGCAAGGAAAGCCAGAGCAGTCCAGCGTGTGGCGCGTCCTGCAGAATCACTATCCTTGAGAATGCCTGCGGCATACTGAAGGTCACGCTCGGCGAAAGCATACACACTGTTGCGGGTGTTGCGGGGTACTTGGAAATTGCCGCTGCCTACCAATGCGGAGCCATTGGTGATAATAGGCACTTCACCCCAGTACTGGCTCAGAAGATAGTAGCAAACGCCACGGATACAGCGGGCTTCGGCAAGACCCTGTTCGATATCGGCCTCGGCCACACCGTTGTCGCGTGCTGCGTCGGGCATGTCGTTTATAATTGTGTTCGCCACAGCAATCACGTTGTAGAGACCGTCCCAGCCTTCCTTAAGATAGGCGTTGTTGGCTGAGAAGTTGCCGAAATAGAACTGTCCTTCCTCGCTGTAGGTATAGAACATGTCGCCTGCGAGCATGTCGAACTTCCAGTTGAAGTTGATGGCGAAGCTCTTCCATTCCCAATGAGAATAAAGGGCTGCCGTACTCATGCGGATGCGGTCGGCGCTGGTATAATAGGTCTCGATTACCGGTTTGTCCTGCGGGTTGACCGTAAGGAAATCCTCGCAGCTGGTCAACGTGCCTAATAGTACGCTGCCGAGCACCGGCATGGATATATATTTGATATATTTGTTCATGATGTGTATTCTGGAGAATTTTAGAAATTAAGGGTCATACCCACCGTATATGTGCGCGGAGTAGGATAGCGTCCCATATCTATGTTCTGGAGCAGTGCGCTCTGGTTGTATGCACCGATTTCAGGGTCAAATCCTTTGTACTTTGTGAAAGTATAGAGGTTCTGGACGTTGAAGTAAACGCGGGCGCTGCTGAGACCAATCTTCTTGACCAGAGTCTGCGGCATCTGGTATCCTAACGAGATATTCTGGATACGCAGATAGCTGCCGTCCTCGATAAAGCGGGTGCTCATGCGGTCGTTCTGATTGATGTTGAGGTTGTTGAATCGGGGAATCTCAGCATCAGGATTAACGATGTATACATTTTCGGGCGACTGGTTGGCGGAGTTGCCGTCGTAGTAGCCGTACTGCGCGCGATCCAGAATGGATGCCGCCTGGTTGTCCCAGAGGCTTGTGAGCGATTCGGTTCTGAAGCGTGTGAAGTTAAGGATATCGCCGCCGATAGCGCCGGTGAGCACAAGGTTCAGATCAAAATCCTTATATGTAAAGGTGTTGGTAAAGCCGAATGTCAGGTCGGGGTTGGGGTCGCCGATTACCTTCTGGTCAGCGGCAGTGATTTTGCCGTCGCCGTCCTGATCTTTGAAACGAACATCACCGGGCCATACACCCGAGTTTTTGTTCACCTTGTTGATGAGGGGGTTGTTGTCGTCGGGCACCTGAACGGGAGCTGCGAGAATCTCTTCCATGTTCTGGAAAATTCCTTCCATTTCATATCCGTAGAACACGCCCATGGGCTGTCCTTCGGCAATCATGGTTGCTGTCTTGAAGGGAGTGTACCATTCAACGCTGCCCCAGAGCACCTGGTCTTTGTTGTTCAGCTTCACAACCTTGTTCTTGTTGTGGGTGAGAGTGAGATTCGAGCTCCAGGTGAAGTCGCGTGTAACGATGTTGCGGGTGTTGAGGGCAACCTCGATACCCACGTTGCGCACCTGGCCGATATTGGCGTAAGGAGCCTGGATATAGCCCCAGTCGCTGGTGATACCGGTGTAGCTCGGAGCCACAACCTTGAGAAGAAGGTCTTTGGTCTGCTTGTAGTAGCCGTCGACTGTGAGTTCGACACGGTTGTTGAATGCAGCGAAATCAAGACCTACGTTGAAC